>JAQUBU010000007.1 GCA_028686565.1 Syntrophomonadaceae bacterium | reverse complement strand
GTCATTGCGAGTGCAGCGAAGCAATCCATCCATCGCCAAGTCATTTTAGATTGCTTCTCTACCGCTCGCAATTATCACGGGTAATAACCCGCCACGATAAACGAAAAGCGTCAGAGCATTTTTCATTGTGTAATCAATTACCGGGGAAGATTGCCGCGCTGCGCTCGCAATGACAAGTACGCTATTTTATAACAATGACAAGTACGCTATTTCATAACAATGACAAGCACACTAGTTATGTTGCACAATATGTCAACTACGAAAGTTGAGTTAGATACTAACAACCACACCGGAGCCAACTGTTCTGCCACCTTCGCGGATCGCGAATCTCAGGCCTTCTTCAATGGCGATCGGGGTGATCAGTTCGATTCCCATCTCAATATTGTCGCCGGGCATTATCATCTCAACTCCCTCGGGCAGCTCAATTACTCCAGTTACATCTGTGGTGCGGAAGTAAAATTGCGGACGGTATCCTCCGAAGAACGGGGTGTGTCTGCCTCCTTCTTCTTTGGTTAATACATATACCTGCGCCATGAATTTGGTCAGGGGCTTGATGCTGTTGGGTTTTGCCAGTACCATGCCTCTTTCGACTTCTTTCCGGTCGACTCCTCTTAACAAGGTTCCGATGTTGTCTCCGGCCTGGGCATAGTCCAAAAGCTTTCTGAACATCTCTACTCCGGTACATACTGTCTTCCGGGTGGCTTCTCTCATTCCTACTATTTCGACTTCTTCGCCGACCTTGATCTGACCTCTTTCTACTCTGCCGGTGGTTACGGTTCCTCTTCCGGTTATCGTAAATACGTCTTCAATAGGCATCAGGAACGGCTTGTCGGTTGCTCTTTCCGGTAAGGGTATATATCCATCTACGGCATCCATCAGTTCCCATATGTGACCGCACCATTCACAGTCACGGCTTCCACAGCTGCATTCCAGTGCTTTTAAGGCGGAACCCATTACTACCGGGATGTCATCTCCGGGGAATTCATAGAAGTTTAAGAGTTCCCGAACTTCCATTTCTACCAGTTCCAACAGTTCGGGATCATCTACCATGTCTGTCTTGTTCATGAATACTACCATGTAATGCACTCCTACCTGTCTTGACAGCAGGATATGCTCTCTGGTCTGCGGCATCGGTCCATCGGCTGCTGATACTACCAGGATCGATCCGTCCATCTGCGCTGCTCCGGTTATCATGTTCTTTATGTAGTCTGCATGGCCCGGGCAGTCTACATGTGCGTAATGTCTTTTCTCGGTCTCATATTCTACATGTGCTGTGTTTATGGTTATTCCTCTTTCGCGCTCTTCCGGTGCTTTGTCAATATCGGCATAGGATGTCGCTTTCCCTCCTCCTACTTTTGATAACACCTGCGTGATTGCTGCGGTCAATGTGGTCTTGCCATGGTCTATATGCCCTATGGTCCCGACGTTAAGATGAGGTTTTGTCCTCTCGTATTTTGCCTTTGCCATCCTTTCTCTCACCTTTCCTTTTTGTATTTTTATATCAGGGGTCAAGTGCTTTTAGTTTCTCTTACCATGATGAGGTCAGTAAATGAAAAATGCCAACAACTAGCTGTAATACTGACATTTAAATATTATCCTTACCTCCTAACGCCTCACCCCTCAATCTACCTTTTGACTGCCGTTTTTATCTTAGACTGGCAACCCATATCGCCTGGCAATTATTTCTTTGGCCCGGGATTCGGGTACTTCAGCATAATCCCTTATGTTCATGGAAAAACTGGCGCGACCCTGACTGGCGGATCTCAAACCAGTCGCATAACCAAAGGTTTCGGCCAGAGGGACTGTTCCCTTAATAATCTTTAAATCCCTGGTTTCTTCAAATCCGAATATGCGGCCCCTTCGAGCATTAAAATCCGAAATAACATCTCCTACATATTCTTCAGGGCAAACGATTTCCATGTCCATGATAGGTTCCAGAATAATTGCTCCAGCATTAGTCAATGCTTCTTTTACAGCCATGCTTCCAGCAATTTTGAAAGCTACTTCACTGGAATCTACTTCATGATACGAGCCGCCGATAAGATTTATTTCCAGATCATCTACTGGATATCCAGCTAGTATCCCAGCTTGAAGTGCTTCACGCACACCTATCTCGACCGCGGTCACAAATATTTTGGGTATGCTTTCATAACTGCTCTTATCAATAAAGCAAATGCCTTGTCCCTCGTTTAAAGGTTTAATTTCCAACACGACATGAGCGAATTGACCACGGCCGCCGCTTTGTCTTTCAAATTTTGCTTCAGACCGTGAGCTGTTACTAATGCTTTCTTTATATGATACCTGTGGTTTACCCACATTGGCATTAACCTTGAATTCCTTTAATAGGCGATCAACAATTATCTCCAGATGTAATTCTCCCATCCCCGAGATTATGGTTTGCCCGCTTTCTATATCATACCTGGTTCTAAAGGTAGGATCTTCTTCAGCCAGGCGCCGCAAACTTTCTTCGATCTTTTCTTGATCAGCACGGGTTTTGGCTTCAATCGACACATCGATTACCGGTTCCGGAAAATCGATGTTTTCAAGCAGCAATGGCCTTTCCTCGGAACAGAGGGTATCCCCGGTTACCGTATTTTTAAGACCAACCCCTGCTACAATATCACCCGCACATGCTTCATCAATTTCCTCACGATGATTGGCGTGCATTTTTAAGATCCTGGCCAGACGTTCTTTCTTTTCTTTACCGCTGTTGAACAAATGGGTCCCAACTTTGATACGACCCGAATATATACGAAAATAGGTTAGCTTCCCAACATAAGGATCACTTGCTACTTTAAATGCCAGAGCACACATAGGTGCATCAACATCGGCCTGCCTTTCAACTTCTTCACCGGTTTCCATATCAATTCCCCTGACTGGAGGCTTATCAAGTGGTGAAGGCAGGTAATCCACAACTGCATCCAATAGCATTTGTACTCCTTTATTTTTAAAGGATGATCCACATAGTACCGGTACCAGCTGATTCCCTATTATCGATTTTCTCAAAGAACTTATGATAAGACTTTCAGATATTTCCTGCCCCTCCAGATATCTTTCCAGTATTTCATCATCATATTCAGATAATTTCTCGAGCAGCAAATTTCGGTATTTATCTATCTCATTTAATTCAAGCTGACTTAAATCTCTTTCGAGGTATTTTTCGCCATTATCATCTTCGTAAAGATAGGCTTTCAGCTTAATCAGATCAATAACTCCTGCGAAACTGTCTTCAACCCCTATGGGAACTTGAATCGCTATGGCATTACTACCGAGATTTGACTGAATCATATTTACAACTCGATAAAAGTCAGCACCTATTCTGTCCATTTTATTGACATAGGCTATGCGTGGAACATTATAACGATTGGCTTGCCGCCAAACCGCTTCCGATTGTGGCTGCACACCTGCTACTGCACAGAATATGCCGATAGCTCCATCGAGTATCCTCAGAGAGCGTTCTACCTCAACCGTAAAGTCCACATGCCCGGGCGTGTCGATAATATTCACACAACAATCACGCCATTGGCAGACGGTAGCAGCCGAAGTTATGGTAATGCCTCTTTCCTGCTCCTGACTCATCCAGTCCATAGTGGCAGTCCCTTTGTCAACTTCTCCAATCCTATGGACACGACCGGTATAAAACAGAATTCGTTCAGTAGTAGTAGTTTTTCCGGCATCAATATGCGCCATAATTCCAATGTTTCTTATTGCTGCTAGATCGAAATTGTCAACCATCGGAACACTCCCTGCCAATAAGCTTTACCAGCGATAATGAGCAAAGGCTTTATTGGCTTCCGCCATTTTATGGGTATCTTCTCTCTTCTTAACTGACCCGCCAGTATGATTGGCACCATCCATTAGTTCCCCGGCCAACCTCTGTGCCATGGTTTTTTCGCCGCGTTTGCGAGCATAGGAAACCAGCCATCTGATAGCCAGGGTTTGCCTTCTGTCAGCCCTTACTTCAACTGGAACCTGGTAGTTGGCTCCACCAACTCTTCTGGCTCTTACTTCTACTATGGGAGTAATATTCTTCATTGCTTCTTCAAAAACTTCCAGGGCGTCCTTGCCCATTTTTTGTTCCACAATATCAAATGCGCCATAGCATATTTTTTCAGCTACACTCTTTTTCCCATCCCACATCACCTGGTTAACCAGTTTGGTAAATATTTTACTATTATATATGGGATCTGGTAATACGTCTCGTTTGGGAACTGGTCCTTTTCTGGGCATATCGCGCCTCCCTCCTATTTTTTCTTGGGTCTCTTGGTGCCATATTTGGATCTTCCCTGATTGCGCTTCTGCACACCAGATGCATCCAGAGTTCCTCTGATAATATGATACCTAACACCTGGTAAATCTTTTACTCTGCCACCCCTGATAAGAACTACAGAATGTTCTTGCAGGTTGTGTCCTATTCCAGGAATATATGCAGTAACTTCTATACCATTAGTTAATCTTACCCTGGCAATTTTACGCAAGGCTGAATTCGGCTTCTTAGGTGTGGTAGTATATACACGAGTACATACCCCTCTTTTTTGCGGACAGCTTTTAAGGGCCGGTGCCGTGGATTTCTTCTCACCTTTTTCGCGTCCTTTTCTAACCAGTTGATTGATTGTTGGCATACTTGCACCTCCCTTCTTATGTTCTGGCTGGTTCTCTCTTTTAAGCATCAAAAGAAACTGCGGAGCAGTTTCTTTTGCACCGCTGCAACGAGGCGAGGTAGATCAGAACCCGCCAGCCGTTCTTTTAAACAGGAATCCGACCGCTTAAAGAAGCGGGGGACGTCTTTCGCCTCGTTATAAAAGAGCTACTGTAGCGGAGCCGACATCTATACCGCATGATCTGCCCAGCACATCCATACTTTCAACCATTTCAAACTCAACCTGATACTGCAGGCAAAGTTTTTTTATTGGTTCAATAATATGATGTTCGGCATCAGAAGCTATATAAACTTTCTTGACTCCACCTTTAGCCAGTGCTTTCTTAACCTGTTTACTGCCAATTACCCGGGCAGTATTGTTTTTCACTTCCTCAAGTGGCAAATTGAGATCCTCCTAACTAGCAGGAATACAAAATTAGACTTTATTTGCCACGCACTTAAACATTTTAGCACCTGGCGATAACTCAGTCAAATTAATTCTATATATCTTCGCTGTCTACTGGCTCAGTGTTTTCCAGGACCTCATGATAAGTTGTTTTCCGGTACGTTGAATAGCCGGTACCGGCTGGAATAAGCTTTCCTATTATAACATTTTCCTTCAGACCTATCAGGTAATCAATTTTACCTTTTATAGCCGCTTCGGTTAAAACCTTGGTGGTTTCCTGGAACGATGCTGCTGATAAGAACGAATCAGTATTCAGCGATGCTTTGGTTATACCCAAAAGCATTGGCGAACATACAGATGGCAGCCCTCCCTGCCCAACTACCCGGACATTCTCATCTTCAAAGTGGGAGACGTCTATAAATGCTCCCGGCAGCAATGAGGTGGCTCCGGAATCCTCAATTTTAACCTTCTTAAGCATTTGCCTTATCATAATCTCAATATGTTTATCACTTATATCAACACCCTGAGAGCGATACACTTTTTGAACTTCCTGCAAGAGGTATCTATGCACATCCTGCATACCCTTGGTTTTTAATATGTCATGGGGATTTAGAGGCCCTTCAGTCAAGGCATCTCCCATTTCCACATAATCACCTTCACGAACTTTCAAACGTGAACCATAATGAACCAGGTAAGCACCTAAGACTTCATCATTATCACCCAGGATTTCGACTTCCCGCCGCCCCTTGTTTTCGCCGAACCTTACTTTGCCTGATACTTCAACAACTACTGCCTGACCCTTGGGTTTACGAACTTCAAAGAGTTCTTCGACTCGGGGAAGACCCCGGGTGATATCATCACCGGCTACACCGCCGGTATGGAATGTACGCATGGTCAACTGAGTGCCCGGCTCTCCAATGGATTGGGCAGCGAGAATACCTACTGCTTCACCAATTTCGACATCATAACCGGTTGCCAGGTTGCGCCCGTAACATTTTTTGCATACGCCGTGACGTGTTTTACAGGTTAATACTGTTCTAATTTTAACTTTTTCAATACCGGCTCTTTCAATTACGAAACCAGTATCATCATCTATCATTTGATTTTCCTCAACCAGTATCTCACCAGTTTCAGGATGAACAATGCTGTCTACCGAGATTCTCCCTATTATACGCTGATGCAAAGGCTCAATTAATTGAGATCCTTCCATAATTTTGGCTACCCAAACACCTTCCACCGATTCACAATCGGTTTCCCTGACAATAACATCCTGGGAAACATCAACCAGCCGACGTGTCAAATATCCGGAGTCAGCGGTACGTAATGCAGTATCAGCCAAACCCTTTCTTGCTCCATGGGTTGAGATAAAGTATTCCAAAACCGTCAAACCTTCACGGAAATTAGCCTTGATAGGCAAATCTATGATTTTGCCAGAGGGGTCAGCCATAAGCCCGCGCATACCGGCTAATTGGCGTATTTGCTGGAAATTACCCCGAGCTCCTGAGGTTGCCATCATATATACCGGGTTGTCTTCGCGTAAAGTCGCTTTTAAAGCATCAGTAACATCGTCAGTAGCCTGGTTCCATATTTCCACTACCTGAGCATGACGTTCATCATCAGTGATCAATCCTACCATGTAATCGCTTTCAATTGCTTCAACTTCAGCATCTGCATTGGCTAGTATGGCAGTTTTGGCAATCGGCGTCTCAAAATCGGTTACACCAACTGTAATCCCGGCGCGGGTACTGTACTTGTAGCCCAGTCTTTTTATGCCATCAAGTAATTCAGCAGTCTTGGCATTACCTTCCAGGCGATATCCCTCATATACAAGGTCACCTAATTTCTTTTTGTCTATAACTTCATTGTAGTAACCCAAGCTGTCAGGGATAGCCTCATTAAAGATAATTCTGCCCACTGAGGTACTTACCATCTGTTTTTTATAAGTCTGGCCTTCGTGGCTCTTTAATAATTCTTTGCCGGTTCTCTGGGGCATATCCATCATAACCCTTATGCTCTCGTGCAGGCTGATCTGATTCACTTCATAAGCCATGCGAGCTTCTTCAGGGGTACTGAAAGCACGGGTTTTTGATATATCAACTATTTCTTTTTCATTCATATAAGTAAGGTAGTATAGGCCGATAACCATATCCTGAGTTGGCGTAACTACCGGTTTGCCATCTTTGGGATTCAAAATATTATTGCTGGCCAGCATCAGCAGGCGTGCTTCAGTCTGAGCCTCTGCAGACAGGGGTACATGAACCGCCATCTGATCGCCGTCAAAGTCCGCATTATAGGCTGTGCAAACCAGCGGATGCAATTGCAGGGCTCTTCCTTCAACAAGTACTGGTTCGAAAGCTTGTATACCTAAACGATGGAGGGTCGGTGCACGGTTTAAGAGCACAGGGTGTTCCTTGATAACATCATCAAGAATGTCCCAAACTTCTTCCCGGCCCCTTTCAACCATTTTTTTAGCACTCTTTATATTGGACGCGATCATACGGTCAACCAATTTCTTCATCACAAAAGGTTTGAAAAGTTCCAGGGCCATTTCCTTGGGAAGTCCGCACTGGTGCATTTTTAAATTAGGACCAACCACGATAACCGATCTGCCTGAATAGTCAACCCGTTTTCCCAGAAGATTCTGGCGGAAGCGTCCTTGTTTGCCTTTAAGCATATCACTTAATGATTTTAGAGGACGGTTACCCGGTCCGGTAACCGGACGGCCTCTTCGGCCATTATCTACCAGGGCATCCACAGCTTCCTGCAGCATTCTTTTTTCGTTACGCACAATAATATCTGGCGCCCCCAGATCAAGCAGGCGCTTCAAACGATTATTGCGGTTAATTACCCGGCGATATAGATCATTTAAATCAGAAGTAGCAAATCGCCCACCGTCCAATTGCACCATAGGACGCAGGTCGGGAGGTATAACTGGCAACACATCTAAAATCATCCATTGCGGATCATTACCTGACAAGCGGAATGATTCCACTACTTCCAGGCGCTTAATAGCACGACCCTTACGTTGACCGCTGGTGCTGGATATTTCCTGTTTTAAATCATCAGACATTTTCTCCAGGTTATTGTCAGAAAGCAATATTTTTACAGCTTCCGCACCAATACCGGCCTGAAATGAATCTCCATACTTTTCCCGATTTTCACGATATTCGCGTTCGTTTAACAATTGTTTTTTCAATAATGGGGTATCACCTGGATCTATAACCAGATAATTAACGAAATATATAACTTTTTCCAGGACTTTGGGTGACATGTCCATAAGCAAACCCATACGACTGGGAATGCCTTTTAAATACCAAATGTGACAAACCGAGGCCGCCAGTTCAATATGTCCCATTCTTTCCCGGCGCACCTTGGAAGTGGTTACTTCCACCCCGCAGCGATCGCAGACAATGCCTCTATGCCGTACTCTTTTATATTTACCGCAATGACATTCCCAATCTTTGACCGGGCCAAATATCTTTTCGCAAAACAGCCCTTCTTTTTCGGGCCTTAGAGTCCTGTAATTTATTGTTTCAGGTTTTTTTACCTCTCCGCTGCTCCATGACCTTATTTGTTCTGGAGAAGCCAGGGATATTTTTATGGATTCAAAATTATTGACATCTGACAAATCAGTCTCTCCCTTCCAGAAGATTTGAACTTTCACCTCCGGGCAAGTCCAACATTAAGGCTTATCCTGCCCACTTATCGGCTATTTCCGGTTGAGATCTCATCCTTTAATCTTGAACACTAAACCCGTCCAGGTCATCAACGATATCAAGATTATCGTCTTCATTGTCTTCGAAGCCTGCGTCCTTAATCAGTTCCTGATCGATTTCACGCGGCCTTCCCACAGCACCTTCCGGTATATCCAAGCCTAATTCCCGTGCCTTTTCTTTTTCATTGACATCATAGTCTACATCTTTAATCATTACTTCCCGTTCATCTTCAGAACGGATGCGGACATCCAAAGCCAAGCTCTGCAATTCCTTGATTAAAACCTTGAAGCCTTCCGGAACACCCGGTTCCGGTATATTCTCACCTTTAACAATTGATTCGTAGGTCTTTAATCTTCCGGCTACATCATCAGATTTAACCGTTAGTATTTCCTGCAAGGTATATGAAGCTCCATAAGCTTCAAGTGCCCATACTTCCATTTCCCCAAATCTCTGTCCACCAAACTGGGCTTTACCCCCCAGAGGCTGCTGAGTGACCAGAGAATATGGTCCTATGGAACGGGCATGTATTTTGTCATCAACCAAATGCGCCAATTTTAACATATAAACGTAACCTACGGTTATTTCATGGTCAAATTTTTCCCCGGTGCGGCCATCGTATAGTACAGTTTTACCGCTCTCCGGCAAATTCGCCTCCCGTAGTTTGGCAAATATATCTTCTTCCTGGGCACAATCAAAAACCGGAGTAGCGATATTAATTCCTAGTGCATTGGCTGCCCAGCCCATGTGGCACTCCAGTATTTGCCCAATATTCATACGTGAAGGTACTCCCAGCGGATTTAATACTATTTGTACCGGTGTTCCATCTTCCTGGAAGGGCATATCCTCTTCGGGCAAAATCCGCGAAATAACACCCTTGTTACCATGACGCCCCGCCATTTTGTCACCTTCAGAAACTTTACGCTTCTGGGCAATATATACTCTAACCAGTTGATTAACGCCCGGTGGCAGTTCATCACCCTTTTCTCGGGAAAAACGCTTTACAGCCACTATTTTACCAGCTTCACCATGAGGAACTCGCAGTGATGAATCGCGAACCTCGCGGGCTTTTTCCCCAAAGATTGCTCTTAAGAGACGTTCTTCAGGTGTCAGCTCGGTTTCGCCCTTGGGTGTGACTTTTCCTACCAGAATATCATCCGGTCTAACTTCAGCTCCTACCCTGATAACTCCCTGGTCATCAAGATTCTTTAGCATGTCTTCTGATACATTTGGAATATCGCGGGTTATTTCTTCCGAACCCAGCTTGGTATCCCGGGCCTCACACTCATATTCTTCTATATGAATTGAAGTAAACACATCTTCTTTTACCAGTCTTTCAGATATGAGGATAGCATCCTCATAGTTATAGCCTTCCCATGGCATAAATGCCACCAGCACGTTTCTGCCCAGAGCAAGTTCCCCCTGGTCAGTGCTTGGACCATCAACTATTATGCTATTGGCCTCAATTCTTTCTCCTACCTTTACAATCGGCCTCTGGTTATAACATGTTCCCTGATTGGAGCGAACGAATTTCAAGAGATTGTATGTATCCAATTCTCCTTCATCATTCTTAATTACAACCCTATCAGCACTAACCCTTTGCACTATTCCAGCTTTCTTGCTGACTATTACTGCTCCGGAATCCTTGGCCGCCTTGTATTCCAGCCCAGTGCCTATTATGGGAGCTTGAGTTTTAATCAGCGGTACTGCCTGGCGCTGCATATTAGCACCCATCAAAGCCCGGTTGGCATCATCATTTTCCAAAAAGGGTATCAAGGAAGTTGCAACACTAAAAACCTGTTTAGGGGAGACATCCATATAATCAACTTTGTTTACGGATATTTCCAATATTTCTTCGGCAAAACGAGCTTCGACTCTCTCCTCTTTAAAAAATCCATTCTCATCCAGAGGGGAGTTAGCCTGCGCAACAATAAATTCCTCTTCTTCATCAGCTGATAAATAATTAATCTCATTTAATACCCGGCCGGTTTTTTTGTCCACCTTACGATAAGGAGTTTCAATAAAACCAAAATCGTTAACCCGCCCAAAGGTGGCCAGTGAACCTATCAACCCAATGTTGGGACCTTCCGGTGTCTCAATCGGACACACCCTGCCATAGTGGGAGTGGTGAACGTCCCTGACCTGAAATCCTGCTCTTTCTCTGGTTAAACCACCTGGTCCCAGTGCACTGAGCCGTCTTTTGTGAGTAAGCTCAGCTAGAGGGTTGGTCTGATCCATAAATTGAGACAACTGAGAACTGCCGAAAAATTCTTTTACAGCAGCGGTTATGGGCCTTATATTGATCAAAACCTGGGGTGTAAGAGTTTCTACATCGTGTATACTCATACGTTCCCGAACTACTCTTTCCATTCTGACCAAACCAGTACGGAATTGGTTTTGCAGTAATTCTCCAATGGAACGTAATCTCCGGTTGCCTAAATGATCTATGATATCCGTCTTGCCTTCGCCTTTTATTAACTTCAGAAGGTAAGCTATGGTAGCTGTAATATCTTCGATAGTTAAATAGCGAATTTCTACCGGTATGGTGAGCCCAAGTTTTTTGTTTACTTTATAACGTCCTACATTAGCCATATCATAACGGCGGGGGTCAAAGAACAAGTTATTCAGTAATTGCTCGGCTGCGTCTTCAGTTGCCATTTCACCTGGCCGCAACCGACGATAAAATTCGATTAAGGCTTCCTTTTTATTTGTGCTGGTGTCTTTCTCCAAAGTTTTAGCTATGGTCTCATCACCGTTATAAAGCTCCAGCAGGGCTTCATTAGTTTCAAAACCAATAGCACGCAAAAGAACCGTTACCGGTATTTTTCGCGTTTTGTCAATACGAGTATAAATTAAACCCGCACTATCCATTTCCAATTCAAACCATGCTCCCCGATTGGGAATTATGGTAGCACCATAGAGGGTATTCCCAGCTACATCCAGTCTTTCACTGAAATATACTCCCGGAGACTTAACTAACTGACTGACTACCACCCGCTCGGCACCATTAATAATAAAAGTTCCTTTTTCAGTCATAAGCGGGAGGTCTCCCATGTAAACCTCTGATTCTTTAATTTCTCCAGTTTCTTTATCGGTCAGCCTTACTTTAAGTTTGAGGGGTGCCTGGTAACTCACGTCCCTCTCCTTGCATTCATGGATTGAATATTTCGGTTCTCCTATACTGTAACCGATAAAATTCAACTCCAATTTGCCAGTGAAGTCAGAAATCGGGAACACTTCCTGCAGTGCATCACGCAATCCCTGCTTTTGAAACCACTGGTATGAACTGAGCTGGACTTGAATAAGATTTGGTAACTCGATAGGTTCTTCAATCTTGGAATAACTGAGTCGTTTTACCCTACCGTATTCCTGAAAATGCGCCATTCATAATTCACCCCTTTTAATTTTTCCCAAAAGAGTGAAAAGCAAGGCCTAAGTATAAACCTCGCTTTTAATCAAAGCTTTTAACAACCATACAACATCTAATAATAATTACCATCTACATATAATGGCAATTATTAATGTTAGCACATTAAGTACTATAGGTCAACTATGATTTTCACTATTTCCAATCATCTATTTCATCATCTTCTTCATCGACTCTATCAAGAGAATATCTTTCCTCGATTAATCTGTTTACTCTCCTGGTTTTGATGATAAAAAAGATGCCTACAGAAAGAAATCCTAATGCAAATAATGCAACCCCCAAGTAAAAACCATCCAAGGTATAGGTCTGCAGGAGCATTTGCCCTTGCTTCATACCCATAATCTTTTGCAGATCCCAGCTAACTGTTAATTCTTTAACTTCCCCAACCGGGTTTTCTTTAATATAACCGGGTACTTCAATAGCAACTTTAACTTCTGAGTTTGCATTAACTTCCTGAAGAAAATGATTCCCGACTGCCGGTTTATCTATTTTGAAAGTGGTAGTTCTAAATACTATGTAGTTATTCACTTCAGCTTGCAGGGGCAGTCTTTCCAACAGTTCTTTATAAGCCTGCCAATCCTTTGTCTCGCGGCTCAATACAACTTTTCCCGCATTTTCTGTTTTCTCCCATTGTTGCCCGGTTGTTAAGCTCTGTTCCTGGTCTATGGTCAGATGTTCCAGCAATGCGTTGTCATCAGCCCAGAACAGCTGCCATAATGCTTCACCTGCTGCAGCCTGGGGAATCCATGTGAAGCTTGTTAAGATTATGGCTAATATAGCCATTGGGAAATATTTCTTCATAATTATCATTTCCCTTCTATTTATTAATTAAACCTGAAATTAGATTATAATAGATGTTTCTTTTGTTCAAGCAGTAATACATTATCATGCTTCTCTAATGAATTTGTCCAGCGTTCCAAAATATTTTTCGGGATCAGAAAAAATTATGCTATTATGATCTGCTTCTGGTATAACAAGAAATTCTTTATTCTTGCTTCCCAACTGTTCATAGATCAGCTTTCCTTCCAGCATATAAACCAGATCATCCTCCTCACCGTGTATTACCAGAGCCGGCAAAGCAATTTCCCGGGTCATTGCCAAACATTGTTTCTCAATTATTTCCATTTCTTTGTAGTTAGCGGGAAGTTCCCACTGTTTAGCTAGACGGCTGACACAGACAAAGCCGCTCTCAATTATTAATCCTTGAAGATTTTTTTGCTCCTGGTAAGCTACTTCCAGTGCGGACATACTCCCCAATGACCTTCCCATAACCCATATTGCCCCCTTGAATCCACACTGCAAGATTTCCTGCCTTACGTAAGAGAAAATTAGATGTGCATCCTTTATTAGGTTTTTAAAGCTCGGCTGGCCTGTACTCAGCCCATATCCTCGATAATCGGCAACTATCAGGTTTAGCTCCCGGGTCCAATAGCAATTCTTAATATCATCATAGTCTGCTGCAACTTCTCCATTACCGTGGAAATACAGAATCGAAGGCCAATGGTTGTCTTTTAAATAAAAACGGCAAGCAACAAATATTTCGTCTCCTACCTGAACCATCCGGTCAAAACTTCCAGGCGGAGGCGCGGTGTTATCCTGGCGGGGGAAAAAGAGGCAATTAATTAGAAAGGGGTCATCTAACAGCTCATAATCCGGTATTATCATTCCCTCCCTGCTTATTAGTATTTTAAGCATCCAAAGAAACTCAAAGCAGTTTATTTTCGCACCGCTGCAACGAGGCTGGGGATTTAAGCACCAGAAGAAACTGCGCAGTAGTTTCACATACTGCTGCAATGAGGCTGCGCCTCGTTATAAACCGCCCCCTGTTTTTTTAATAGGAACCGACGTTTAAAGAAGTGAGGAACATATTTTGCCTCGTTATAAATATCGAATATATTATTATATTGCTTGATTCTCTATCCCGAGCTTTAGCCACGATGTTGCCATAATCATACTTCTACTTCAGTTGTATTCAAAATTATCCCCCTATGTTTATTCACCTCGGTTTGCAAGCGTTCTCTGAGTCGAGTAAAACGCTTATTGGTTTTATTGTTGTTTATAGCCATTGCAAGTGCTTTCTTGCTGCCTATTAAGATTACCAGCCGCTTGGCCCGGGTTACTCCAGTATATACCAAATTTCTCTGTAAAAGTAAATAGTGTTGTATCAGGATAGGCATAATCACGGCAGGATATTCACTGCCCTGAGCTTTATGAATCGAAGTAGCATAGGATAGCTGTATTTCATCAAGTTGTGCAAAATCGTAACTTACTCTTCGCCCGTCATAGTTGATTTCCAGTTGCTGGTTTTCGACATCTATAGTGCTGATCCAGCCTATATCCCCGTTATATATATCCTTTTCGTAATTATTAACTAATTGCATAACCTTATCCCTTACCCTAAATGACCTCCCTCCTCTAGTCAATTCAAAGCCCTGCGGGTTAAGAGCTTTCTGCAGTTCAACATTCAGGTTCATGGTTCCTACAACCCCCCGATGCATAGGAGTCAATACCTGTATTTCCTTTACTGGATGAAAGAAAAACCGATCAGGAATACGCCGCTGGCATAAATCAAGAATTTTCGCTACTACCTTTTGGGGATTTTCTTCTTCAATAAAATAAAAATCGCTCAGTTCGCGCCCTTCGGGATTATCAATAAAGGGCAAGTTTCCTTCGTTTATACGATGGGCATTGCTTACTATTCGGCTGCGGCG
Source organism: Syntrophomonadaceae bacterium (assembly GCA_028686565.1). Classification (GTDB taxonomy): domain Bacteria; phylum Bacillota; class Syntrophomonadia; order Syntrophomonadales; family Syntrophomonadaceae; genus JAQUBU01. The sequence continues at coordinate 7,862 of JAQUBU010000007.1, read as the reverse complement.
CGACTGACGGAAAATCTCCCGCAGTTCTACCATGGGAAATTTCCCTGAAGTAATCAGATCAGACAGTACATTGCCTGGACCAACTGAAGGTAATTGATTAACATCTCCGACCAGGATAAGGATAGCATGCAAAGGAATCGCTCTTAATAGTTGATACATTAACATGGTATCCATCATTGAAAGCTCGTCAATGATAAGTACATCAGTTTCCAAAGGATAATCGCGGTTTCTTTTAAAATTACCCTCGCGTGGGTTGAATTCCAGGAGGCGATGGACCGTAAGAGCATCCCAGCCGGTTGTTTCCTGCATTCGCTTGGCTGCTCGCCCCGTGGGTGCAGCCATGGTTATCTTCAACTTTAACCCCTTGAATATTCTGACCAAGGCATTTATGATCGTAGTTTTACCTGTCCCCGGTCCTCCGGTTATGATTAATATTTTTTCCTGGACTGCCATGGCAATCGCTTCTTTTTGGCGTTGTGCCAGGTTAATATCCAGTTGTTGTTCAACCCATTCCAGCATCTTGTCACTATCAACTGCACGAACCTTGCTGTCTTCCTCCTGTAAGTGCAGTAATTGAAGAGCCATTTGACTCTCGGCAATAAAAAAAGGCTTAAGGTAAACCCCCTTAAAGTCGTCGTGGCCGCCCTCTTCTGCCCCTTCTACCGCCATATCCTCAATTATTATCCGCTGCTCCCTTTGAAGCTCATCCAAAGCCTGTTCGGCAATCTCTTCATCTATCTGCAAAGCTTCCCTGGATTTTTGAAGAATACCGGGCTGGGGATAAAACACATGTCCTTCTAATAAAGTTTGCCTGAGGACATGAACGATTCCCTCTTTTGCGCGCAGAATAGAATTGGGATCTACCCCCATGGCTCTGGCTATATTATCAGCGGTCAAAAAACCTATGCCCCGAATATCTTCAGCCAGTCGATACGGATTGTCCTTGACTACAGCAATCGAATCCTGCCCATAACACTGATAAATCTTGGCTGCATGGGAAGCTGCTACTCCGTGTCCTTGAAGAAATATCATTATCTCCTTTATTTCTTTCTGCTCTTCCCATGCCTGGCTGATCAGCTCAATCCTTTTGGGGCCTATACCACTTACCTCGGTCAGCTTTGCGGGATTGTTTTCAATAACATCCAGAGCTTCAGCCCCGAAAGTCTCTACAATCCGCTTGGCCATTACAGGTCCTATACCCCGAATTAATCCTGAGCTTAAATATTTTTCGATCCCCCGGGTAGTAGCGGGTACAATGGCTTCAAATCTTTCAACCTGAAATTGCAGTCCGAATTTAGGATTGTGTTTCCAAATACCGGTCAATTGCAGCGATTCTCCGGGATTGACTCCCAGCAAATTTCCGACTATGCAACTCAGTTCGCGTTTACCTCTTTCCTTTAATTTGGCAACCACAAAACTATTCTCTTCATTGCAGTAGCTTATTTTATCCAGGTAACCATAAATGGTTTCCAAAGTTCTAATACCTCTTTTCATCGAATCTATGTCTTATCTCTAATTATAGTAATTATCCCAGCTAACATATATATCTAAAACGAATAGAACACAAATTCTATGCTAAAATATATAATCAAGTTAAAAAATATCCCCCCAATTCCTTGCAATATTCGCTTTTACTTCATTTTTTTTAAAATCTTATCAAAGAAAAGGTGTAATTATGTCTGAGTCAACAATAAAAAGAAATAGTCAATCCAATGGTTTTAAAACGTTATTACTGTGCGAAAAGCCTTCTGTTGCACGTGATATTGCCAGAGTATTAAAAGATAAATTCAATAATAAAGACGGGTTTTTGGAGAGCTCCGGCATGATTATAACCTGGGCTTTAGGTCATCTGCTTGAATTGGCCATGCCTGAGGTCTATGACCCCGCATTAAAGAGATGGACTGCTAATTCTCTTCCTATATTGCCCCGAGATTTTATACTGGTCCCCCGTAAAGAAAGTCTTAAGCAATTAAGTATAATTAAGCAACTTTTGCAGCGCGCTGATGTAAAAGACATAATTAACGGCTGTGATGCCGGACGTGAAGGAGAATTAATTTTTCGCTACATATATACTTACTGTCAGTGTCACAAACCTTTTATGCGTTTGTGGCTCTCTGAAACCACTGATAAAGCTGTTAACGATTCTTTTTCAGCCTTGCGAGCTGGCACAAGCATGGAAAATCTTTATTATTCCGCTAGAGCTCGCAGCCAGGCAGACTGGTTGGTAGGAATTAATGCAACCCGTGCACTCAGCGTAAAATATAATGATAAACTCAGTGTAGGCCGTGTCCAGACACCAACTCTGGCCTTAATCGTGGCACGTGACCGCGAAATTGATAACTTCGTTCCTCATCCCTATTTTGAGTTATGGGCAGAATTTGTTACCGAGGCGGGCGATACTTACCGCGGGAAGTGGTTTAAAGGCAAGCAAGAGCAAATTGCTGCCTCAGAGAAAGCAGATCAACTATACAAGCAGTTTACCCCCCTGATGAAAGGCTTAATAAAAAAGCTGCAGCAGAAAGAAAGTAAAGAAAACCCGCCTCTGCTTTTTAATCTCAATGACCTGCAAAAACTGGCTAATCAAAAATATGGCTTAACTGCTGAACAAACATTAAAAATCGCCCAAAGGCTTTATGAAGCCAAATTGCTAACATACCCCCGAAGCGATTCCCGCTACTTAACAAAATCATTGGCGCTAAGCCTCCCTGAACGTATGCAGGCACTAGCTAATACAGAATTATCGCCTTTTTTAAAGAATATTAACGGCAGCATTAACAGCAAAAGATATGTAGATAACAGCAAGGTAACTGACCATACTGCAATAATAATCACCGCCAAACCACCTAATCTGCAATCCCTGTCCAAGAATGAAAAACTCATCTACCTTCTGGTAGCCCAAAGAATGCTTGCTATGTTCTACCCGCCAGCCAGATATTCACAAACCGCAATTACCACCGCACTGGGATCGGAAACCTTTATCTCCAAAGGCAGAGTCCTCTTGGACCCAGGATGGAAAACAATAAGCGGAAGTGAAAGCCGTGAGCAAACACTGCCGTTTGTAAAGGAGCAGGAAGCAGTTACTTTGACTGATCTCAAAATTGAAGAAAAGCAGCATCAGCCCCCCAAACGATATAATGAAGCTGATTTACTATCTGCCATGGAAAATGCCGGCAAGGTGCTTGATGATAAAAAACTCAAAGACGCCATGAAAGGCAAAGGTCTGGGCACACCGGCTACCCGTGCCGCAATCATCGAAAAACTCATTGCTACCGGTTATATTAAGCGCGAGAAGAAATCTCTCCTGGCTACCAGTAAAGGCCAGGAACTAATTGATATAGTCATGCCTCGGCTTAAAGATCCAGAAATGACCGGGGAATGGGAAAAAAGGCTCAGTGACATTGAAAAAGGCCAGTATAGTGAAGAAGTTTTTATGCAGGAAATAAAACAGCTTTTATACGAAATGTTGCGTGATGTAAAGAAAGAAAATCCAAGACCGAATAAATCAGCAAAGCTTAACCCCGGGATTGAAGCGGGCAGTTTGGGCAATTGCCCACTGTGCGGCAACAGTATCATTGAAGGTAAAAAGGGATACGGCTGCAGCGGATTTCGCAGCGGCTGCAAATTTGTAATCTGGAAGAATATCGCCGGACAGGAAATCAGCCTCGAAAACATAAATAGTATTTTGCAGTCAGGCCGTTCCCAGTTAATTAAGGGTTTTATATCCAAAAAGGGTACTCTTTTCGATGCCTGTCTGCGTTTTGACGGCGATAAAATAGTTTTTGACTTTTCAAAGGCAAAATAAAGGTCTTTCCGGAATATCCCGGAAAGACCTTTTCATTTTGCTATATAAAGCGGGTAATTATTTAACTTCTACGCTGCCGCCAGCTTCTTCGATCTTAGCTTTAATCTGAGCAGACTCTTCCTTGGTTACTTTCTCTTTTATAGGATTGGGGCACTCATCAACCAGAGTTTTGGCTTCTTTCAGACCCAAACCGGTAATTTCCCGAACTACCTTGATAACATTGATCTTCTTTTCCCCTGAAGAGGTAAGAATAACATCAAATTCAAACTGTTCTTCAACAGCTTCTGCTGCTGCGGTTGCAGGAGCTGAAGCCATGGCAACGGGGGCAGCGGCGCTTACGCCAAACTCTTCTTCCAGAGCTTTTACCAGTTCGGATAATTCCAAAACGGTCAACTGTTTAACAATATCAATTACTTCCTGTACTTTGCTCATTAAAATACCCTCCTAATTTTTACGCTAAGCGTTTATTATTTTTTACCATACGGCATTTAGTTTTAAGATCACAATTAGCTGGCTTTTTGATCCTTGATCTGATCCAGTACTCTTACCAAACCTGTAATGTTAGCATTCAAAACTCGTACAAAACTGGTTATAGGAGCCTGCATGGTTCCCAGTACCTGAGCAAGCAATGCATCACGCGGCGGCAAATCCGCCAATGATTTTACTTTGTCCGCTGTCAGCATTTGACCTTGCAGAATTGCAACTTTTACTTCCAGCTTTTTATATTGCTTTATAAACTCATAAATAGCTTTGGTTGGTTCCACTGGATCAGTATTGCTGAACAATACGGCATTGGGACCGCTGATATACGGAACAATATCACTGTGACCGGTATTGCTTAACGCAAATTCTGTCAGAGTGTTCTTGAGGATTTTGTATTCAACCCCAGGGGCGCGCAATTTATTCCTGAGATTAGTCATTTCATCCACATTAATTCCCCGATAGTCGGTAAAAACAACTAACATTGCATCCTGCAATTTTTGTTCTATCTCCTGGACCACCTGTTTTTTGGTTTCGATTTTGGGCATTCATATTCACCCCCCTTAAAAAAATTCTTAATTTTAAATTTTGGATTTTGGATTTTGAATTAGCTGGCAAAAGGCATTTCCTTTTGCTTCATCAATTTAGAATTAATATTTAGTATTCATAATTAATAATAAAACCTCTGCAGGCATCTGCAGAGGTTCATAAAATGTCACGCTTTTAAGCATTAACTATCTATAATTAACCTCGGCAGGTGAACTTGCGTTCATTATGGCTTGCGCCGCCGGCTGTCTGCAGTTTGTTTTTCTAAAGTTGCTATTTAGTATTCTACTTGTTAGCCGCCATTAATACAAGCGGATTTATTTTAATGCCCGGGCTCATGGTAGAACAAACACTTACCGAACGCATATATTGTCCCTTGGCAGCTGCTGGTTTAGCCTTGATAAGGGCTTCAGCAAAAGCATTCAGGTTGCCCTGCAGTTTATCCATCTCGAAAGATACTCTGCCTATAGGTGCATGAACAATAGAGTTCTTGTCAACGCGATATTCAATTCGGCCAGCTTTCAATTCCGTGATGGTCCGCTCCACATCAAATGTAACCGTACCCGCTTTGGGGTTGGGCATTAAACCACGAGGACCTAATATTTTGCCCAATTTACCAACTACCGCCATCATGTCGGGGGTAGCTACGGCAACATCAAAATCAAACCATCCGCCTTGAATTTTTTCCGCCAGTTCTTCGCCGCCTGCGTAATCAGCCCCTGCTGCTTCGGCTTCTTTAACCTTTTCACCCTTGGCAAATACTAATACTTTTCTGGTTTTACCGGTTCCATAGGGTAAACTAACCGTGCCTCTCACCTGTTGGTCAGCATGACGGGGATCTACTCCTAATTTAATATGAACTTCAACCGTCTCGTCAAACTTGGCACTTGCAACCTCTTTGACCAGTTCCAGTGCTTCGGCTGGTTCATAGAGCTTAAAACGCTCAATTTTGGCATTAGCCTCTTTGTATGCTTTTCCTCTTTTCACTTTAAAACCTCCTTGTGGTTATTTCGGTGGTTAACCTCCCACATTTTGTGCTTCGCACAATGACGAATTATCGAAAACCGTCAGGTTTACTCAACTACCTCAAGACCCATGCTGCGGGCTGTACCTTCAATCATTTTAATAGCTGCCTCGATATCATTGGCATTAAGATCTTCCTTCTTGGTAGCAGCAATCTCTTCCAGCTTGGCCCGGGTAACTTTACCTACCTTATTACGATTGGGTTCTCCAGAACCTTTTTCGACATTGGCTGCTTTTTTAAGCAAGTCTGATGCCGGTGGTGATTTTATTACAAAGGAAAAAGATCTGTCCTCAAAAACAGTTATTTCAACTGGAACAATATATCCTGACTGGTTAGCGGTTCTTGCATTATATTCTTTACAAAAACCCATTATGTTAACTCCATATTGCCCCAAAGCCGGTCCCACTGGCGGCGCAGGAGTTGCTTTGCCTGCTGCTATTTGCAGTGATACCTTTCCCATTACTCTTTTAGCCACTTTCCCACCTCCCTACATTTTCTCAATTTGCTCATATTCCAATTCCACAGGGGTTTCCCTGCCAAACATAGAAATATTAACCCTGATTTTACCGCGCTCCGGTAACAGTTCTCTAACCACACCTTCAAAATTAGCAAATGGTCCTGTTTTTACGCGAATATTCTCACCGATTTCAATGTCGATAATTTTTGTCTTCTTTTCCAGCAATCCCATTTGTCTTAATATCTTATTGATTTCATCAGCAAGCAAGGCAATGGGTTTGCCGCCGCTGCCCACAAATCCAGTAACACCTGGGGTATGTCTTACCACATACCATGAATCTTCACTCATTATCATGTTGACGATGACATAGCCGGGGAAAACCCTCTTGGTGGTTACCTTTCTCTTACCACTTTTATATTCGACTTCCTGTTCTTCCGGAATAATTACATCGAATATCTTGTCCTGCATATTCATGGATTCTACTCTTTTAGCCAGGTCCACCTTGATTTTGTTTTCATAACCGGAATAGGTATGTACGACATACCAATCACCCTGCCACTTTTGCCCCTCGTCCAGGTCGATACTATTTTCACTCTCCGTATTTTTGTCCAGTTCTAATTGCTGGTCTACGCTAATTAGACCCACCCCTTCCATTATTGTCCAAAGGCATTAAACAATTTGTCCAACAAAAACGAGAGCCCGGAATCAAATATCCATAATATCAGACTTACTACAATAACAGAAAACAGAACAACTCCAGTATAAGCCATTAACTGCTGCCTGCCGGGCCAATGAACTTTTTTTAGCTCACTGTAGACATTATTGAAATACTGCTTGCCGTTTTCCCAATACCCTTTGACATTAATCTCTTTAGCAGCAGGAACATTGTTCTTACCCAATATATTCACATCCCTGATTACTTAATCTCCTTATGAACCGTATGTGTATTGCAAAACTTGCAATATTTCTTTATTTCCAGTTTCTCAGTCTGCTTTTTCTTATCTCTGGTGGCTGTATAGTTGCGTTGTTTACAATCACTGCACGCCATGGTAATTCCAACCCTCACGATAATGACACCTCCATCCTGTGCACAAAAATTCTATAATACTCTATCATAAGCCTATTCCTTATGTCAAATAGCTTTCGCTCTGGCCGCTAAATAATGTTACCCGCTCAACCGTCTGGATTTGCTATTGAGAAAAGCCTCCAATCATAAAAGTTTGGCTTGAAGATCGCAGCAAGAGTTATCCCTAACCCCTCACCTTACTTTTCAATTAGATACTCAACTTTCTGACCAAAAGAACAGGCTGAAAAGCCCGTAAAAGCAATAAAATAAACTGTTTATAATTCCATATTGACGAACATCGCGAGCTGTCTTTTATGTCATTGCGAGTGCAGCGAAGCAATCCATCCATCGCCAAGTCATTTTAGATTGCTTCTCTACCGCTCGCAATTATCACGGGTAATAACCCGCCACGATAAACGAAAAGCGTCAGAGCATTTTTCATTGTGTAATCAATTACCGGGGAAGATTGCCGCGCTGCGCTCGCAAT
>JAQUBU010000166.1 GCA_028686565.1 Syntrophomonadaceae bacterium | reverse complement strand
CCCGATGAAACCGAAAATCTATGTCAGCAATATGAAAAGGCACTTAATATAAAGTACATTTTTACCGGGCAGCGAAATCTTCACGGTAAAATGGTTTACCGTGTTCCCGGATTTGCGTTGAACATTGGGGCAAAATTATCCTCAGGTGATGTGATTATCATAACTTGTGCCGAGATGTTTCATTTGAATAACACTATAATGCAGTTATATAAACCACTTCTTTTTAATTCCAGGTTACTTAGTACTTCTATAGCAATGGATGATAGAGACGGTTCTTTCCTGGATTATATGAATATGCATAATGGTAGTTTTGATTTCAATGCATATCATAATAATTATCCTGTCTTGCGAAACAAACTGCCCTTTTTAATGGCTGTGAAACGGCATGAGTTTTTTGCCATTCGAGGCTATGATGAGGATTTTGTTGGATTTGCCTTTGATGACGATGACTTTATATCCAGGCTGCTGAAAAACGGCTGCCGTCATTGCCTTACCCAGTCGCAAACCATTCATCTATTTCATCCCAGACATGATAATGATTATACCGAATCCCCTGAATATCTCTATAATCAACATTTATACCTGAGCAGAACTAATAGTATTATCAGAAACCCAGATAAAGAATGGGGTGATATTAATAATAACACTATGGAAAAATCAAGGAATAATCTGCATCTAAAATAGCTAACCCCCCAGCTTATTTTTAACAGAAAGTCGAATGTGCTGGTAAGCGTGTTCAATCATAAAAGAGCTTCTTATTTGCTGCAAAAATATTCCCCATATTATAAAAGCTGACTTTAGAGTTTTTGAACTGTTCAGAATCAATCATATTCCTGGTATCAAAAATTATAGCCGTCCGCATGTTTTCAGCCAGCTTTATATAATCCAAAGTTTTGAATCCACTATGATCGGTAAGAATTAAAATCAGATCAGCGTTCTTAACTGTTGCTGCCAATTCGTTAAGCTTTTTATCCTCTCGGAAATGAGGGTCAAAAATCATAATCTCAAGACCTTCTTCAATCAGCAGGTTTACAATTTCAAGTGCCGGACTCTCACGCAGATCAGCTACATTGCCCTTGTAGCTTAGTCCTAAAACCGCTATTTTCGGGAATTTCACGCCATTTATCAAACCTTTTACTTTAGCCGCTATATAGCCGGGCATTTGCTTGTTAATTGATCTGGCTGCAGAGATTATCCGAGCCAGGGAAGGAGCTTTTTGCACAATAAAATAGGGATCTACCGCAAGGCAATGTCCTCCCACACCCGGACCCGGATTTAGTATATTTACACGCGGATGTTTATTGGCCATATCTATTACCTTGACAGCGTCAATAGCAAGATAGTTGCATATTAGGGTAAATTCATTAGCTAAAGCTATATTGGCATCGCGATAGGTATTCTCAGCCAGTTTAACCATTTCTGCTGTTTTTAAATCCGTTAGAATTATTTCGTTTTTAACAAAAACCTTGTATAAGTCTGCAGCCATCCTGGCACAAGCGGGTGTATATCCGCCAATTATTCTACTGTTCCCAATTAATTCTTGCAGTATTTGACCGGGCAGCACTCGTTCCGGACAAAAGGCCAAGTGTATATCTTCCCCGGTTCTAAATCCCGCATCATTCAGGAGGGGACTAATAAATTCATCACAAGTGCCGGGGGGGATGGTTGACTCTATAACAAGCAGGTTACCGGACTTCAAGCAGGGTATTATGGAAATCACAGCATTTATTACCGAACTTAAATCACAATTTTTATCTTCTTTGCAAGGAGTCGGAACCGCCACTATAAATACATCGGCTTCTTCCGGTGCCAAACGCAATTTCAGATTATTGTCCTGCCGGCATTTTTTTATCATCGGTTCCAGTTCCGGCTCATTAATAGGAACCTTGCCTTCGCCCAATAATTCAAGTAAGCATCTATCCGTATCCACCCCTATTACTTCCTTGCCATGTGAAGCCAGAATAGCCGCAGTTGGGAGTCCTATATAGCCGAGGCCCAAAATGCAGATTCTTTGCATATTCTATTTCCTTTCAAATGGACTATTTACTATCACAATATTCACAGCACAGACTTAGGTTCCTTAAATCACAAGCATGGATATTTGGTGAGTGATTAGTAAACATTTCATAGAACAATTACATATTATATGTAATCAGACCTATTACCCTTTAAAGATAAGGGGTCAGCATATACAGAGGGGGCACCTTAATGAAAGTCTTGGTGACCGGAGGCAAAGGGGTTGTTGGAAGCAGCCTGGTTAAGCAACTGGAAGGGCGCGGACACGAGGTTTGGGTATGCGATCTCAAACACAGCCATGAAAGCCGTTACTACCGCTGCGATGTAGGAAAATACCGGCAGCTGCTGGAGATATTTCGAAAACAGCATTTTGATTATGTATATCATTTGGCTGCCGAATATGGCAGGTGGAACGGCGAGGCTTTCTATGAAGACCTTTGGATTAGTAATGCGGTGGGTACAAAAAATATGCTCCGGTTACAGCAAAAATATGGCTTTCGAATGATTTTTACCAGCAGTTCCGAAGTATATGGTAATTATGACGGACGGATGTTTGAAAATATTATGGATGTTAGGGAAATAAAGCAATTGAATGATTATGCTATTTCCAAATGGGTTAATGAACTGCAGATTTTAAATTCCCAGGCGATGTTTGGAAGTGAGACAGTACGTTTGCGTTTGTTTAATACTTATGGTCCAGGTGAATTCTACACTCCTTATCGGAGTGCCATAAGTATCTTTGCTTATCACGCTATAAAAAACTTGCCATATACGGTTTATCTTAATCACCAGCGGAGTTCCGTATATATAGATGATTGTTGTGCGGCTCTGGCTAATGTTATGGATAATTTTAAAGCTGGGGAAATATATAATATTGCCGGAACTGAGCTGCATACCATGAAAGATATATCAGACTTGATTCTAGATTATCTGAAAAAGAATGACCGGCAGATAATTTATGAACAAGAAGAAAAGTTTACAACTGCCATAAAACTGCCTGATACCACCAAGGCAGTATGCGATCTCGGCTTTAACCCGATAATTTCTCTACAGGAAGGAATCCCCCGGACTATCGAGTGGATGAGAAAGTATTACGATATAAATTATGGCAGTTAGGAGATGACTGTAATGCCCGTATTATCTTTGCCCGCTTCTAAAAACGTATTTGTGTCTGAGCACTACCCGGATAGAAATTATTCAATCGCAGATAATGATGTACTCTTTTTAGGAAGATTTATGAACATCGGTGATAGTTTCCGTTCCTTTCTGCAATTTGACCTCAAGCAATTAACAAAAAAATATTCAGCTAATATTGAGATTGAATCAGCCTACCTGCAAATATTCATGTATAGGAATGAAATAAAATCCGGAACTATCGAGATAAATATTTACCGTTTACTTGATCCGTGGAATCAGCAGCTTCTCACCTGGAATAATCAGGTTGCTTTCCATAACATTCCGGAACAGACCTTCATTATTCCTTCTGAATGGGAGGGATTAATGTTTATCGAATTAAGCTCCCTGGTAAAGAAATGGTTTAAAGGGGCCATCCCCAACTACGGAATAATTCTAAAAGGTGATGAAGATAAGAACTGTTTAAGTGGTATAAGAAGCACTAATTATAGAGATCCGGATACTCATCCCCAATTAAAGATTTTGTATAAAGCCAGTGATAAGATAAGCTATTAAGAAAGTTTTATGCTGATTACTCCGCCTGCATCACCCGGTCACGTCCACCCTGCTTGGCCTGATACAGAGCCTGGTCTGCACTTTTGAGCAAGGTGTCCGGGTGCGTGCCATGCTCGGGGTATACAGCTACTCCCAGGGATATCGTGATGACCTCCCTGATATGATCACTGACCATGAAACCGCTTGATTTAATCCTCATCCGCAAGTCTTCAGCCCGCTGCAGCGCAACTTCCAATGATGCACCGGGCATGATCAGGGTAAACTCCTCCCCCCCATATCGGCAAGCAATATCATCACTCCGAATACAGCTTTCCATTATGCTGCTGACCTCCTGTAATACCTTGTCCCCTATAGAATGTCCATAATTATCGTTAATACGTTTGAAATGATCAATATCCGCCATAATAATAGCTACAGGAGCACTTTTTCGTTCAGCTCTCAATAACTCCCGCTGCAGCGTCTCCTGCATATAGCGGCGATTAAAAAGGCGGGTCAAGGGATCACGAATTGATTGCTGAATGAGCATTTCACGCATTTTTATATTGACCAGGGCCAGAACAATAGAGTCTGATGCCACCCGGTCAGCTGTAAAACGTTTTTCATCTATTTTTGTATCCGGGGTATAAAAATGAAGCAAACCTATAATTTCACCTTGAGTCATTATGGGTATGCAAAGGTAAGCAATATTTTCATTGTATTCCAGATGCTTGCACCCTGGTTTTTTTGTACCTGGTTTCAGCAAATAATTGGACTGCTGCTGCAAAGAATAACATTCCTCTATAGCAATAAGAGGTTTTAAGGAATAAGAAGTATCCCAGCTCGCAACCAGATCCAGCAAATTGCTTTCTTCCCGCTTGATATATAGTCCTCCGTCTATTCCAGGGAAGACTTTCGGCAAATTCTGAACCAGAATATCATAACTGTGTTCTAATCGCCCGCAAGCCTGCAACAAAGAAATCATCTCGTTCAATTTTCTTATCTGCAAATTGTATTGATTCAATTCTTTAAACCGTGTTAAGAGTTCATTATTGATCTCCTCCAGCCTGGCTTCATCTTTCTTACGTTTACTGATATCACGAATTATCACCAGGCGTCCGCTTATTTTTCCCTGCTCATTTTTAAGATGAGAAATACGTAAATGAACCCACTTTACATCGTCATTAATATCCAGCTGTAACTCGGTATTCTCAGAATCCATATTGGTAATTTTATCGATCAGTACCGGCCATTTTTCAAAATATTCCCCCAAATGTTTTCCGTCCTGGCTTAGCTTTTTGCCGAACATGTTAACTGCAGCCATATTCAAATCAACAATCCTATTCTCGATATCCAGCACCAGTACGGCGTCCATCATTTTCTCAAACACTGTACTGCGGGCAATCGGTACCAGTTCGAACAGCCCGTAACGAAATATCCCCCATATATATATCAAACTGGTAACGATTAAGCCAAATGGGCCCAAATCCAAATTTAAAGGTGTGTGTCCCGTAATATACATAATAACGCAAAACCAGGGAAGCACTGATCCGATAAACATGGCTCCCGCTTGCTGGCGGCCATATCCTTTTAAGTGAAGCCACCTGATCAACAATAGAATACTGCCCGCTATTTCAGCCAGGTTAACATATGCCATATGAAACCAGCAAAATGGACCCATTTTTATATGAGCTATAGATAAACCATTATTTATAGTGAAGCTTATTGAACGGTGATATAAATAATG
>JAQUBU010000165.1 GCA_028686565.1 Syntrophomonadaceae bacterium | reverse complement strand
CACCTCAGCAGCCACATCTTTTACTTCTCTGGCCAGAGGCGGAATTTCATAATCCATACTAATTTTACTGGAGAGATGATATATTCGATTTTTTGATATTAAAAGTTCACCGATCATATTCATCAGCCGGTTCATTTTTTCCTGACTTACACGAATCGACTGACCGCTAATCTCAGCTGAGGGGCGGGTCGGTTCTTGGCTTACACCCTTGCTTTTCTCTTTGGCTGCCTCCTGGGTCATGAGTGCCATTTCAACATCCTTGGGTTTAACTTTTCCGGAATCAACCAGGATCTCTCCGATTCTTTTTTGCTGGGCCAGGGCCAGGTCCAGGTCACACTGGCTGATTTTATTCTGCTCTATCAGAATTTCCCCGACTTTTTTTTCGGCATATTTTGCTGGAACTTGATTGAGAGTTGTTTTTATCTGATAAATCTTTTCTTCCAGCAGATGCTTAATACCCTCATGCCCCTTCCTCATTGACTCAATTACTTCGCTTACTACCAAATCATCCTCCGGGCGCAAGGTATCCATATATTTCAAATGATTTGTCACCATATCCACCACATCATCCAAATCCAGATAACGGCATGATGAAGCAATACTATTCAAAGCTCGGGCATATTGTTTCAGCCTTCTTTGATTTACCGGTAAGTTTATGCGGGCAGAGTTAATAATACTATCCATAGACTCCAGACCCTGATTGGTGATATTAACAAAAGCAGCTAGTTGCTTGGGCAGGCTATCAACCACTACAGCAACACCTGGTCCAGCGGCTTTTCCCTTTACCCCATCACTCAGGGACTCAATTCGCACCAGCAAGTCATCAATATTCAGCAGATCTTCGCTTTCACCGGTTAGCACCTTGGATAAAGCTGATGTTCTATCAACAATCGCTAAAATCAGGTCAACTTCTTGTGCTAAAAGTGGTGATTCCTGGTTACGATGTACCTGCAAAAGAGTCTCCGCAGCATGTGTTAAGTTTTTAATGTTTTGAAAGGGATCACCAGCTTCATCATGGTCTTGCATGCTGATAATAACCCCGGCTCCGCCTTTGATACTGTGAAAACCCCGCAAAATGGCATTTAACAATTCCAGATTGTCGGGGTTCTTTTCGATTTCCACACAGTTTTTTTCTATCGTATCCAGGTGTTCGTTACATTCCTCAATAAAATCTTCCAATGCCTGGCTTAAAAACGAGGCAAGCTCGACTTTCATAACATTGACTGCCGGTTGTGGGGCTTCATTATTAATTACCGGATCGTCGGGCAAACTGCTGTCGATCTCCCGGATTACCTTCTCCCTCACCTTTTCTGCCTCTTCCACAAATTCACTGAAGCCAAAATCATTTATCTCAAATTCAAATTCTTCACGAGGAGGATTGGCTTCAAGTTCCTTAAGTCTAACTGCAAGTTGTCCCACCAAAAGATTAAGTATATCAACACCGCGCAAGAGCAAATCAGTAATTTCTGAGTTTGCAACATAAACCCCTTTTTTCATATCGGTTAGAAAAGACTCAAGGGAATGAGCCGTGTCTTTAATAGGCACAAAATCAACAAAACTGGCTACGCCTTTTACCGAATGCATTGCTCGAAAAACAGAATCAAGCTCCTTGCTGTCAAACTCGGCTTCCATTCTCAGTATGCCTTCTTCGATTCCATTCAGGTGCTCACTAGATTCTTCCACAATTCCCTGTAGAATCTCAATATCATCGGGCTCAAAGGAAAATTTCATTACGTCCCGACCTGCCTTTCGCTTCTATAATATGTCATTAATATGTCATTTTAATAACATGCGAATATTTTCAACCAGAACATCTGGTTCAGTAGGTTTCACAATATATATATTTGCTCCCGCCTGATAACCTCTTTCCATATCTTTTAATTCATCTTCTGTGGAGACTATAATTATCGGCAAATCTTCATATTGCTCATCTTCGCGCAGTCGTTCTATGAAGGTATAGCCATCCATATTAGGCATATTAATATCGGTAACTATCAAGTTAATACTTTGGTCGCCGCTATATATCTTCTCCAGAGCATCAGCCCCGTCAATAGCAGTCATCACCTCAAACCCAGCAGTTTTAAGGATATAGCAGTGGAAATTGCGAATCATTTCCGAATCATCTATGATTAATATTTTCATTGCTTCGTCTACCTCCTTATGCTTGATAAACCATATAGCCGTTCATTCTTCTTACTTTGAAGGCTGTACTTATTCGACTTAAGGATTCGGCATGACCCAGGAAGATAAACCCCCCCGGGTTTAGCATGGCATAGAATTTTTCCACTAATTGTTTACGTGATTGATCATCAAAGTAGATCAACATGTTGCGGCAAAAAATAACATCGTAATGTCTTTCGTTGCGTAAAGCACGGCGCTCCATAAGATTAAGGTGTTCGAGAACCACCATGTCCTTTATCTCAGGCTTGACCATAAATTTGCCGGGAGATGGCCGGGTAAAATACTGCTCCAAATAAACAGGCGGTACATCCTTGACCGATCGGCTATCGTAAACAGCACGGCTGCCTGTTTTAAGTACATTTTCATCGATGTCCACACCTTTTATCAGGACATTCCAATTGCCGTAATCTTCGATCATTTCCTTAACAATTATGGCCAGAGTATATGGCTCTTCCCCTGTCGAACATGCAGCCGAGAAAATCCGCAGATTCCGATCTCCTTTTGCTGCTTTTTTTTCAAGTATTTCCGGCAAACATACCTCGGCAAATATTTCCAGTTGGTTAAATTCTCTAAAAAAATAGGTCTCATTAACAGTTATCAGATTTATAAGTTCCTGAAATTCCCGTTCACCACGATCTCCAAACTTTAAGAATCTTATGTATTCTGTGACTTTGCCTAAAGCGTTCTCCTCCATGCGCTTCTGCAGCCGTTTCTTAAAATAGTAGATTTTGTTATCTCCAAAATTCATCCCGGTACGTTCATAAATAAGGTTTCTAATACTCACAAAATCTTCTGTAGATAATTCCAATTACCCTCACCTCATCTACTTAACTGATTTATTGATTTATCAATAGCTTCCAATATTTCGTCATCTTCAATTTGTTTGATTAAATTTTTTAAAGTTTGCAGGGCTTCTTTGGCACCATACAAACCGACAGCCTCTACCGCACCCAGACATATTAGTTTTTCAGGAGAACTGCTGTAATCCAACAATACCTGCAGTATCTCCGGATTCCTGAACTGCCCCAGGAAAAGTAAAAGCTCATATTTATTAATTGCATTTATATTACTTGCAATATATTCAGACAATGCCGGAACCATTTCTGCAGGCAGATTATCCTGTTTAGTACGTTCCATGATCCCTTCAATAGTATTAATCAGTTCTTTGGCCATAAGCCTTCCTTTGCTTTTGATTAACGAGAGAACCCATGGCAAATGCTGTGCATTGCCTCTTTTAGCCAGGAACTTTAAATATGAATACATTTCCAAGTCTGCAATACCATCGGGATCAGCATACAATTCTGATACAATTATTAGTGATTCATCATCACCTATCAGAGCCATAGTCTCCAGGCAAGTACAACGCAAAAGAATATTTTTAGACTTGGCAAACAAATCATTTATCTGCGGAGCAACTCCCGATGCTTCAATACGGCCCAGATATTCCACAGCCGTTATTACCATGTTTATGTCACTATCACCAAGTGCTTCTGCTATTAGATTTTTTGAAAAAGGGCTATTAAGCAGGAATAAGATATCAAGTGTAAACTTCCTGATATCTTTATTAGAGTCTTTTAACAGAGGACGCAGCAAAGATATGGCTTCTTTATCCTGTTCAGAAATAATATCTATAATTGCATTACGGATATAAGCATCATCACTGCGTAATAGCGGGATAATTTTTTCAACCAATTCATTTCCAGGCAGAGTTTTCAAATTTCTGATTATAACCTCGCGGACAAATTGTGACTTCTCAAGCTCCAATTGTTTAACCAATAAGTCAATCGCTTCTGGGACCTTATCGTAAACAATGTCTTCAACTGCAAATGCACGATCTCTTTCATCTTCAGATTTCAAGGCACTAATCAGCTCGTCATTATTCGACATTTTATACCCCCATTGCTCACATTATCCAGTAACAAAATATTAACTATAAACTGCAATTACTATATGTTAACCCTCATTTTTTAAGCTTATATCAATTATTTCGAACTATTGGAATTATACTAGATATAAGTCCTATATTTACCATTGTAAATTACATTTTATCATACATTTCTTCATATTGTACTAAATTTCTTATAATCTTTACTTCTTTGTTC
Source organism: Syntrophomonadaceae bacterium (assembly GCA_028686565.1). GTDB lineage: Bacteria > Bacillota > Syntrophomonadia > Syntrophomonadales > Syntrophomonadaceae > JAQUBU01. The sequence goes on along the minus strand of JAQUBU010000165.1, from coordinate 1,155 downwards.
TATTAACCAGCACAGGCGGATGTGGCGCCCGCCTTTTCCGGGTTTTCCGCCCGCCTAAAATCATAAATAAGAAAAAGACCACTGTTAATATCAGACAATATCTGCTGGCATCCCATAATTGCTTGGAATACAAATAAGCTGTGCTCAAAAGAGAACACCCCAGACAAATAGCCCATGCTTGGATTCTAATTGCCCGCGTATTTTCATTAATAGCCTGATTTAAGGATTTTATCGGTATCTTAACCTTCAGTTCACCGCGTTCAGCCCGGGATAAAACTCTCACCATCAGAGGCGGCAGTTCAAGAAACGATGTACCCAATAGTGTGGTTTTATCTTTAATAATATCCCATATCCCTTTCTTATCGGGACCAATCTCATCAAGATATGGTTTGGCAACTTCAAGAAAATTAATCCTGGGGTCCAATGAAATGCAAAGTCCATAGAGAGTTCCCAGAGCCCTTCCCAAAAAAGTAAAATTAGCCGGGATTTGAAAAGGTTGTTCATAGAGCAGCACTTCCAGATCATCAAGAAAAGCACTTATATCGAGACTGGATGGCGTGTCTTCCCTCCCTAATGCCTGATCAATAAATAATGCTACCGCCCTGGTGACTACTTCACTATTCGCATCATAACGTAAAAACCCAACCTCTTTTAGATAGGCAACCACCTCCTGATAATCACGTCTTACCATGGCAAAAACCATTTCAACCAGTTGTTTGCGAAGCTCAGGCGGGATCGAACCAACCATGCCAAAATCCACCATTACCAACTGTCCCTGTTTTGTAACAAAAAGATTGCCCGGATGCGGATCAGCGTGGAAAAAACCATCTACCAGAACCTGTCTTACATAAGTCTGCAAAAGTTTTCTGGCTATACTTTCGAAATCAGTTCCCGCTTCTCTTAATGCCTGATAATCATTAATCTTCATTCCTTCCATATATTCCATGGTCAAAACTCTTTTTCGAGTAAATTCCCAAAATATATTAGGAAGCAGCAGATCATTATCTTTATTGTTTTGGGCTATTTGTTCTGCATTGCGCCCTTCCTGAATATAATCGAGCTCAGCTTGCAAGGTATTATGGAAGTCTTCATATATAACATCCATATCAACAAAGCGTTCCCAATCAGTAAATATTTTAATTAAATCTATCACTC
>JAQUBU010000164.1 GCA_028686565.1 Syntrophomonadaceae bacterium | reverse complement strand
TGGAAGCCATTAGATCATTACCCCTGGTTAAGAAAGTAGCAGCCGAGTCCAGCATAAACAGTGCAACAATTGCATTAGGCAGTAATACGTGGACAACGACTGTAACCGGGACGTCACCTGAATTACAAACCATTAAGAACTGGCCTGCCGTTCAGGGCAGCTTCTTTGAACAAAGCGATGTTGATGATTTGAACCGGGTAGCCGTGGTGGGCCAGACAGTTGTCGAGAACCTGTTTTTGGATGGCTCCAATCCCCTTGGAAAAGTCATGCGAATCAATGGACTGAGCTTTACAGTGGTAGGGGTTCTGGAGGAAAAGGGGAGCAGCGGACCTACTGATCAGGATGACATAATTTATATACCGCTTAGTACCGCCCAGCAGAGGCTTTTGGGTTCCCAAACGGTTCGCACCATAAATGTACAGGCCAGCAGTGCAGAAGCACTGACACCTGTGAAGGAATATATTACTACCTTGCTGCGGCAGCGTCATCGTCTGGCGGATGCTGCCGATGATGATTTCCGCATTCGTGATATGGCCGAAATTTTATCTACGCTTGAGGATACGACCAAGATGATGACCTTCTTGCTGGGTGGTATAGCAGCTGTATCCCTGCTGGTTGGAGGCATCGGTATAATGAATATTATGCTGGTTTCTGTAACCGAGCGGACAAGGGAAATCGGGATTCGCATGGCGATCGGTGCTACTACCCGGGCAATACTTACCCAGTTTCTGATCGAAGCCTTGCTCCTGTGCTTTATCGGCGGAATTATGGGGGTAATTCTAGGCTGGGGAGCCTCGCAAATATTGAGTTTGGCAGCTGACATGAAAATGAAGATAGCACCCTGGCTGGTGGCCATATCGATGGGATTTGCTGTAATGATCGGCTTGTTTTTCGGATACTATCCGGCGCGCAAAGCTGCCAACTCAAATCCCATTGATGCTTTGCGCTTTGAATAAATTAATTTTAGGGAGGTATATCATGCTTAAAAATTATTTGGGAAAAAGCATAATTGCTGTATCTATATGTCTGATTTTGATTGGCAGCTTATCCTTGAATTCGGGGGCTGAAACTGCAAATGCTGGCAATGAGGGCAATTCCCCATGCTTGGTGCTTACCATCGAAGATGCCGAGAAAAGAGCACTTGCCCGCAGCAATGATTTGAAAATGGCTGATTATAGTATTGAACAGGGAGAATTAAATCGCAATACTGCGGCCGACAACGTAGGATATATACCTGCTGATGGAGATTGGGCAGATGTGAGTTCGGCATACCTTAAGCTAATTCAAAGTGATATTAATTGGCAGATGACAAAGAAGGAAAAAGAAGCTTCAACAGATACGATAAAGAAAAATGTTTTTCAAAAGTACACCAATGTACTAAATGCCCAGGAAAAAGTAAAGGCAGCTGAAAAAGCATTGGAATATGCAGCTTTTCAGAGACTGGCGGCGCGAGTGGGATATCAGGTAAAAAAGGAAAGCCTCAGCAGCCAAAACACTGCGGAAAGAAATTATGTAGCCAAGGAAGCAGCCCTAGCCAAAAGCAAGAACGCCCTGGAGGACAGCTGGCGCAGTTTCAATAGCCTGCTTGGCTTAAATGCCAAAGAACGGCCGGTTTTACAGGATGATCCGCAGTTTTCGGCTTACCAGATTGACGACCTGGAACTGGAGGTCCTGCGCAACATGGATATTAATCCCGATATCTGGCTGGCCAACAAAAAAGTAGAGCAGGCCCAATTGGCAGTTGATCTTTATACATGGAATAACGGGGGTGAATCATATGCGGTAAAAAAATTAGCTGTTGACAAAGCAGCCTTATCTGCCGCCGATACCAAAGAACAAGCCAGAGAAAGCATTATTTCAGCTTATAACAATATTTATAATCTGGGACAGCAATATCAAACTACATTGCGGGATTTGGAAGCTGCAGAAGAGGATTTGAATATAACCAAACTAAAGTTCGAGATGGGAACTGTCTCCAAAGGAGATGTCTTAAAGGCTGAAGCGGATTTGGCTACCTTGCAGCAAACTTTAAAATCCACGGTTTACGAACACGAACTTGCCGAGATAACCTTTGACAAACCATGGGCTAATTAAACAAAAGCTCACTTTAACAATTTAAATGTGGAGTGGTAAAATTGAGCACAGATGTTGGCGGAGCATGGCAATAATACCCAGCTAAGTAAAGGGGGCGAGAGGATAGCGGAAAATGATGTGTATTTTGCCCGGTACCCCTTGAACTGTGAGACAAGCTGAGGGTGTTTTCCGTGCAAAGACTTTTCGCTTAAATATTTATGCATCCCAAATTAGATTTACGAATTTTTTAAGGGGCAACTATTTAAGCATATTGGCGGTTATTGTAGCCTGTGGCAGGAATCAGCCAGGCAATTTTTCAGCTTTTATTCAGGGTGATTTCAGTTATGAACGATAATCTATTCAATAGATGAGTCTTTTAAGGCGGTGAAAATAATGCAAGCCATTAAAGGAATAAAAATATTAATCGTTGATGATGAACCAAATATTCTTCAGTTTCTGGAACTTGGCCTGCAAAATGAAGGTTTTGCAGTAGAGAGTGCCGGAGATGGTATTGCCGCCATCAACCAATTAAAAAGGTTCCAGCCCCATGTAGTTATACTTGATGTAATGATGCCGGGGATGGATGGATTTGAAGTATGCCGGATGCTTAAAAGAAATGAAAATGTAGCCGTGATCATGTTGACTGCCCGGGATGAAGTGGATGATCGGGTAAAAGGCTTGAATCTGGGTGCTGATGATTATATGGTAAAGCCTTTTAGTTTTGAGGAACTTCTGGCTAGAATTAATGCTCGACTCCGCAACCAGTTTCCCAACTTATTTGGTGAAGTAGTTATTGGGCCAATCAAAATAGATGATCGCCGTAAAGAAATAAAATACAACAACCATGTATTGGAATTGTCTCCAACCGAATATGAACTGTTAAAGTTTTTGGTACTCAATCATGGCTTGGTTTTGAGTAAAACTATGATATTGGATAAAGTATGGGGCTATGATTTTGGCGGTGAGCAAAATATTGTTGAGGTCTATATCCGTTCATTAAGGGATAAATTGAACGACAAAGAACATCAATTAATACGTACTATACGTGGCTCCGGATACCGGGTTGATCTGTCATGAAAACAAAGCAAAGCATTAGCTTAAAGGACCTTTTTGAACAGAAATCACTTAGAATTCAATTGCTGTCACGTTCACTGTTAGTACTTGCCGCATTACTGGCACTAATCGGATTAATGCAATATGTTTTTATGAAGGATGTTATGTACCGCGGTAAAGCGGTTAGCCTTCAAAGCCAGATCATGACTTTTCCTCCGGAAATCTGGAATATGATGACCAGCAACTATGATAAAAACAAGCAAGGGCTACGTTTTTTTATCCCTGAAGTTAATGTTGCTTTTATTGATACCAAGGGGAATTATTCCATATTATCTGAAGGTCGTTACAAAATAATTCCTCCGCGCTTGGATTCGCAAGAATACCAGAATTTACTTAATAACCCAACCAAGCGGGAAGAGCAATCTGAAAAACCTGACCGGACTAAAAATCATGGCCCAAACTATATAATATCCAATAATGGAGGCGCAGAGCAGTTAGTAGTATTGGAACCGCTTGTTTCGCGCAGAACTAATGAATTGGTTGGTATTATTCAAATAAGCACCTTAACTGCACCGCTCAAGGAATTGTTGATAGGCCAGCTTATCACCTTTATCTCTTTATCGCTTATTGCCTTGTTGATTGGATTGTTAGCTTTTCTGCCGGTTCTTAGAAAGACCCTTGACCCCTTGTCCAATATGGTGAATACGGCTGAACAAATCGATGCCGGTAATTTGGACAGCCGCTTCCCCAGCAGCCAGGGACAAATGGAAATTGACCGCTTGGCGGAATCATTTAATGGTATGCTGGAACGCTTGGAGATTTCCTTTACGGCCGAAAGAGAAACCAAGGAAAAGATGCGCCGGTTTATTGCTGATGCTTCACATGAGCTGCGAACCCCTTTGACATCTATTCAAGGATTTTTAGAGGTACTATTGCGGGTGGCAGCCAGTCAACCCGAACAACTGGACAAGTCCCTGAGAAGCATGCATAGTGAATCACAGCGTCTGAATAAATTGGTACACGATCTTTTGCTTTTGAGTAAACTTGATCGTACTCCCCATGTTGAGCTTAAAGAAGGTTACCTGGATGAAGTTGTTCGTGATATGGAATCTCAGCTTCATATTCTGGCAGGTCCAAGGCACCTTGAGCTGTATATAGAAGAAGGATTGAAATGTGAGTATGATGAAGATCAAATGAAACAGGTGATTTTGAATCTCTTTCACAATGCAGTGCAATATACTGATCCTGAGAATGGTAATATCCAATTGTTGCTATGTAAGATGGAGCTGGCAGTGCAGTTAAGCATTCAGGATAACGGTCAGGGAATAAGTGCAGACCACCTGCCGCATATTTTTGACCGCTTTTACCGAAGTGATTCTTCTCGGACCCGTAAATATGGCGGCGCCGGGTTAGGATTGGCAATCACTAAATCCATTATTGATGCTCATGGCGGAAGCATTGAGGTTGATAGCCGGGAGGGGAAAGGCACAAAATTTACAATCTCTCTGCCAAAAAGCTAATCAGCATAATATGGCTTGCCCATCCCCGTTTCGCTGCTCCAAAATAACAAGCGCTTGCTTTTTTCGGCCGAATATATCACTTGTACATACCGCATTTGCTTTTTGACCTCTTTGGAGGCGAACATGTTTTTGGCAAAGCCGGCAAAGGCCACTGTTTCGCCACTCTCCCCATATTTATTAGCCTAACTCAATAAGGCAATTAATAAATATGCTCTTAAAATCCAGAAAATTACTATTGTTTCTTCGATCTGCTATACTTGAAGTAATAGAATATTTTACCAACAGTAAGAGAAAGTTTAAAAATACTGGAACCACGCCTAAATTTGAGATTATAAAAGGAGAGATTTGTTAAATGAACGTTTTAGAAGCATTGCAAGAACGACACAGTATCAGGGCCTATAAACCAATGGCAGTTGACCGGGAGACTATTCTTAAGATATTGGAAGCAGCTAATTATGCGCCTTCGTGGTCAAATACCCAACCTTGGGAAATCTATGTCGCTGCTGGTGAACCATTAGCACGCCTGTGTGAAAAGTATTTGGAGAATTTTAAGAATGGTGAGGCTCCCAAGCCGGATATACCTATTCCTAAATCTTGGCCGGAGGAGCATCAAAAACGCACCTTGGAGATGAGCATAGCTCGCTTAGCCCAGTTGGGAATTGACCGGGATGATGAAAAAGCGCGCAATGAAATTGTCGAGAATAATCTCCGATTTTTCAATGCACCAGTCGTGATTTTCCCCTGTATGGATCGAGCACTATCGCAATGGTCACTCTTTGATCTCGGTTCAGTTTCACAGAGTATTATGCTG
>JAQUBU010000006.1 GCA_028686565.1 Syntrophomonadaceae bacterium | reverse complement strand
TAGAAAGTAAATGGTATGAATTCTGGAAAAGCAATAATTACTTTGCCCCCAGTGATGACTATGGGAAAAAACCATTTTTAATTGTAATGCCTCCTCCAAATGTAACAGGTTCACTGCATTTGGGCCATGCCATGGATATGACCCCCCAGGATATACTAACTCGCTGGCGCAGGATGCAAGGTTACAATGTACTATGGCTGCCGGGTACAGATCATGCCGGTATTGCTACCCAGGCACGGGTGGAAGAGAATTTGGCGCAAGAGGGCATAAGTAAAAATGACTTGGGACGGGAGAAATTCCTGGAGCTGGTCTGGGAATGGAAAAAGCTTTATGGCAGCCGTATAACCAATCAGTTAAGTTTAATGGGCTCTTCCTGTGATTGGAGCCGGGAGCGGTTTACCATGGATGAAGGCTGTTCCAAGGCGGTGCGGGAAGTGTTTGTGAACCTCTATGAGAAAGGGCTGATATACCAGGGAGATTACATAGTCAACTGGTGCCCGCGGTGCAATACGGCTATCTCTGATATTGAAGTGGAACATGAGGAAAGTGAAGGAAATCTCTGGCATATTAAATATCCTATTGCGGATTCCGAAGAATATATGGTGGTAGCTACCACCCGGCCGGAAACCATGCTGGGTGACACCGGGGTAGCGGTAAATCCTGAGGATGAAAGATACAGCCATCTGGTGGGTAAAAAAGTCCTCTTGCCGTTAATGAACCGTCTGATTCCCATATTTGCTGACAGTTATGTTGACCGGGAGTTTGGCACGGGAGCTGTAAAAGTTACTCCGGCCCATGATCCCAACGATTTTGACATGGGTTTACGGAACAACCTGGAACAAATTATCATTATGGACAGTCATGCTGTGATGAATGAAAATGCCGGTTCCTATCAGGGCTTGGACCGTAAAGCCTGCCGCCAGCAGGTTATTAAGGACCTTGAAGCACAGGGCTTGCTGCTTAAGGTTGAAGATCATAACCATGCAGTTGGACATTGCCAGCGCTGTGACACGGTTATCGAGCCGCTGGTTTCCAAACAATGGTTTGTTAAAATGAAACCGTTGGCCGAACCGGCTATTGCAAAGGTTTTAGGTGGCGAGATAAAATTTGTACCAGAGCGTTTCACCCGGATTTATATCAGTTGGATGGAAAATATAAGAGATTGGTGCATATCCCGGCAATTATGGTGGGGGCATCGTATACCGGTATGGTATTGTCAGGAATGCGGGGAAATCATCTGCACTAAAGAAGATCCCGCCCAATGTATTAAGTGCCAGTCCAGTGATCTGAAGCAAGATGAAGATGTCTTGGATACTTGGTTCAGCAGTGCATTGTGGCCGTTTTCAACTTTGGGTTGGCCGGAAAAGACCAAAGAACTGGATTATTTTTATCCAACCAGTGTTCTTGTAACCGGGCGTGATATTATATTCTTCTGGGTGGCCCGCATGATTTTTTCCGGTATCGAACAAACTGGACAGGTACCTTTCGCTGATGTTAACATACATGGTCTGGTACTTGACGGACAGGGACGCAAAATGAGCAAATCCCTGGATAATGGGATTGACCCCATTGAGGTTATTGAAAAGTACGGTGCTGATACTTTGCGTTTTTCTTTGATTACCGGTATAACACCAGGAAATGATGTGCGCTTTAATTGGGATAAGGTTGAGAATACGCGTAACTTTGCCAATAAGATTTGGAATGCTTCGCGTTTCGTACTGATGAACATGGAAGGCTATAGAGCGATTGAGTTGAATAATGCAGAAGTTGAATTGGCTGATCGCTGGATATTGTCCCGTTTACAGTCTACCATCGCTGAGGTTACCCGTTTATTGGAAAGATATGATTACGGTGAAGCAGCTCGTGGTCTGTACGAATTTATCTGGGATGAATTTTGCGATTGGTATATAGAACTGGCTAAGCGGCGCCTTTTCAATTCCGACAATCCTGAGGCCAGGCTGCTGGTGCAAAACGTTTTACGTTCGGTGCTGATGGATATACTGAAACTGCTGCATCCTTTTATGCCTTTTATAAGTGAAGAAATCTATCAATATCTGCCCGGCCATGGTGAAACTATCATGTGCGATAGCTGGCCCTTGCAAGATTCGCAAAAACTCTGGCCGGAAGCGGTAGAGCAGATGCAGCAGCTTATGCAGCTTATTAGAGCATTACGAAATATAAGGGCTGAATTTAATGTTAGCCCCGGTTCTCCCATCAAGGCTATAATGCTGGTGGATGATAAGCGAAAAGAGCAGATCATTGTTGCAAATCAAAACTATATTGCGCAAATGGCCAATGTAGCTGAGCTGCAATTTCTTACTGTACTGGACAACAAGCCTCAGCAAACAGTTTCGGCACTTACTCCGCTGGCTGAGATATATGTTCCGCTGGAGGGAGTAATAGATGTAGAAAAAGAAACACAAAGACTGCATAAAGAGATGAAAAATGCAGAAAGTGATTTGGAAAAAGCTCTGGCTAAATTAAATAATGAAAAATTCCTTTCCCGGGCTCCTCAGGAAGTAATTGATAAGGAAAATGCCAAGGCTGAGGAAGCTAGATTAAAGAAAGCGGGTATTGGACAACGACTGGAAATACTGAAGAACTCATAATAATAAAACTTAATCTGATCAGCGGTGCTGGTATACAACCAGGATTGGAAAAAATAGAGAGGCTGCTGGCCGAGCTGGATCATCCGGAAAAAGGTTTGCAGTGTGTTCATATAGCTGGTACCAATGGGAAAGGATCAAATTCCTTTATGATGGCATCTTTTCTCAGGCAGGCAGGTTATCGAGTGGGGCGTTTTATTTCGCCCCACATCCATTCTTATTGTGAAAGATTTGCCATTGATGGTACTGATATACCGGGGGATGTATTACTAAGTTACCTGGAAATGTTGGGTGTAAAGATTGATCTTATGCTGGCCCAGGGCTTTAACAGACCCACCGAGTTTGAAATACTAACTGCTCTGGCTTTGCAGTATTTTAAAGATGAAGAGGTAGATATAGCTGTTCTTGAAGTAGGCATGGGAGGATTGTATGACTCAACCAATGTAGTCATACCAATGGTTTCAGTTATTACCGGTATTGCCTGTGACCATACTGCCTATCTGGGTTCTACCCTGGAAGCGATCGCCCAAAATAAAGCAGGAATCATCAAACATAAAATACCTGCGGTAATAGCATCTATGGACGATAACCCCCGCCGGATCCTGGAAATGCAGGCAGCGCAAATGGAATCGCCGGTTTTTTACAGTTCCATGGTGAAAGTTATTCCTAATAACAGCCCGGCTATAAATGGCAGAATGCTTGACATCGAGATTCCCGGATTAAGGTTAAAAGATGTATTTTTTCCGTTGCTGGGTGAATACCAGCTTAAAAACCTGGCTACAGTGTTAACTACACTTATAGCCCTTGGACAGAACTTTTTTGCTCTGAATGGCGAAATAATCAGAACGGCATTACAAAGGCTAAAAGTTCCCGGAAGAATGGAAATAATAAAACACCAGCATCTGGTGGTGGTTCTTGATGCTGCTCATAATCCTCAGGCTGCTGAAGCCCTGGCTGAATCTTTGGCAAAATTGTTTCCCGGCAAGCAAAAAGTATTACTATGTGGTGTATTGGATGACAAGGATGCACAAAATATACTTGGTTATCTGGCTCAAGGTACTGGAATTTTCTTGTTTACCAAGCCTTCAGGTCCCAGGGGGCAGGAATGGCAAAGGTTAGAAAGAATGGTTCAGCAGCTATACCCGGATATACCAGTATATTTGGAAGAAAGGATAGATAAAGCAGTTGAATTAGGAATCAGTTTGACGCGAGAAGACAGTTATCTTCTGGTTACCGGATCTTTTTATGTGCTTGATCAAGCTCGCAGTTATTTAACCAGGGGTTAAGCTATTATTAACAGATTCTTAACACAGGGTTAAAGCCTTTATTTGCTATAATAAAATAAAGGCAAAGTGCGGAATTTTGAGGAGGTATTAGAGTGGTTTTTAAAATAAAGCCACGGGAGGATAAATTTTTTGTATTTTTCGAAGAACTGGCAGATGCCCTTTGTGAAGCTGCCGATATATTGCAGGATTTCTCCCGCACGGCCGCCAAGGCCGAACATAAATTGGAATTGTTAACTGAAATGGAGGAAAAAGGCGACCAGATTTTATCTCAGGTTATGAAAGAAATAAATAGCTCCTTCATAGCACCTTTTGATCGTGAAGACATTTTGCTGTTGGCTCGTGAGCTGAATAATATTATGGATCATATCCAGGGTTCCATGGAAAAATTCGTTATGTACAAGGCAGAGCCTCCTAAGGAGCCTAAATATGTAATCAAATTAATTAATGTCATTGCATTGGCTGCTCGGGAAATTAAAGATGCAGTCCGCAAGCTTCCTGAGGTTAAAAGTAATCACAATGGACTCGTTATTTCTTGTGATAAAATCCGTGCCTATGAAAATGAGGGGGATTATCTTTATAGAACAGGGATAGCCCTTCTTTTTGAAGATAGGGAGAATGTAATCGAGATCATTAAATGGAAAGAGATCTACGAACATTTAGAAACAACCCTGGATTATTGCGAAAATGTCAGCAATATAATCAAAGGAATAACGGTGAAATATGTTTAGCCTGACAATCATTCTTTTCATCGTTTTCCTGGCCTTATCTTTCGATTTTATCAATGGTTTCCACGATACTGCCAATGCCATTGCCACATCAGTCTCCACCAAAGCTCTTTCACCCCGAGCAGCCATAATGATTGCCGCCAGTTTGAATTTCATAGGAGCGCTTAGCGGAACAGCAGTAGCTACAACCATCGGAAAAAGCATTGTAGCACCTGAAAATGTAACTGCTTTGGTCTTGATAACTGCTCTTATAGGAGCCATATTTTGGAATTTATTTACCTGGTATTATGGCATTCCCAGCAGTTCGTCCCATGCATTGATTGGAGGTTTGATCGGGGGGGTTATTGCTGAATTTGGCATAAGTCATGTTATTTGGAACGGTTTTTTTAAAATTCTTACTGGTTTAATTCTAGCCCCGATAGTTGGCCTGGTGGCAGGAAGCGTAGTTATGACTTTGTTGTTTTGGATATTTCGGAAGGCATCTCCGGCAAAGATTAATAACAATTTCCGGAAACTGCAGGTTTTATCAGCGAGCATGGCTTCTTTTGCGCATGGTTCCAATGATGCCCAAAAGTCTATGGGCATCATTACCATAATGCTGGTAGGCGGAGGATTACTAAGTGAATTTCAAGTGCCTTTTTGGGTAATAGTATCTTGTGCTCTGGCAATGGCGGCTGGTACAGCTATTGGCGGCTGGAGAATAATTAGGACCATGGGAGGGAAGATATTTCGCATCGAACCTATAAATGGTTTTGCTGCTGACTTTACTTCTTCCCTGGTTATTTACGCAGCCAGCCTGTTAGGTGCTCCGGTAAGCACTACTCATGTAGTTTCTTCATCAATTATGGGTGTAGGAGCTGCAAAGCGAATGAGGGGAGTTCGCTGGAATATAGCACGGCAGATTCTAATAGCCTGGTTGATAACTATTCCTTCGGCAGCGCTGGCAGCTATCCTTATTTACAATTTGCTTAGCTTATTCCTATAATATAGTTATGAAGCAATTATTAGTCAAGAAAATTACGCTTAATTTTATTATTGCCAATTCAAATACTTTTATAAGGGGGCAGGACGCTTGAAGGTCTACAAAATACCAGAAGCAACTGTAATGAGGCTGTCAATCTACTCCCGATATCTAAAGCAGTTGATGGATGATGATAAAGAGACCGTATCATCCGGTGAAATAGCTATCGGTGTAGGTGTAAGTTCAGCACAAGTGAGAAAAGACCTTGCTTACTTTGGAGAGTTCGGTACACGTGGAGTCGGGTATAAGGTTGAAGAACTATATGGTTATTTAATGAAAATACTTGGTCTGGACCGCAGATGGAACATAATTATAATAGGGGCCGGTAACTTAGGTTCTGCCTTTGCTTTGTATCAAGGTTTTATGGATCGGGGTTTTACAATAAGTGCCATTCTGGATGTTGATAAAAAAATTATCGGAACGGAATTGGAAGGAGTCAAAATTGAAGGTATGGATGTTTTAGATTCCAGAGTAAGAGAACAAAATATTACTCTGGGGGTTATAACTGTACCGGCGGTAGCTGCTCAGGAGGTAACTGACCAACTGGTGAATTCGGGAGTTAAAGCAATTTTAAATTTCTCGCCCCGAGTTTTAAAAGTACCGAATGAGGTTATTTTACGTAATGTTGATCTTTCGGTAAACCTTGAAGTTTTAAGTTTCTATTTGGCATTTAATCGTTAAATTTTTAAACTTCTGTTTAACTGATTGCGCTAGTTTAAGAAAAATACATATAAAACTATTAATCCATACTGTGATATGCCTACAGTGTGGATTTTAATTCTATTAATGCTCATGCTGGAGGCAGCTTGTTTTTGCCAATTACTAATGCTAAACTTTAAAAAACATCTGCACATTTGGAGGTGAAATGGTGGCAAATCGGTCGCGCTCATATCCTACCTGGCAAATTTTGTTGATCCTGCTGGTCTTGGGAGGAATTATTGGTGGATGGATAGGAGATGCCCTGTTAAGTGTTTGGCCTGGTCTGGCATCTATAGGTAAGACTCAAAGTATAGGTCTGCCGTCATTTTCCTTAAACCTTAGGGTGTTTACATTAAGCTTCGGTTTCATGCTTCACGTTAACCTGTTCACCCTTTTGGGATTTGTATTAGCATATATAGTATACCGGCGCTGGTAAATTGCGAGGATTAATAGTGAAACCAATTATTTTAGCATCTCAGTCACCAAGACGCAGAAACCTACTGGACATGCTGGGTCTTGATTTTATTTCTATACCTGCTGACACTGACGAGTTTTTTTATCCTGGTGAAAAAGCGCAGCAAGGAGCAGAAAGAATAGCTCGGCAAAAAGCTGTTTCCGTAGCCCGGAAATTAAGCGATGGTTTGGTTATTGCTGCTGATACGGTAGTATGTTGTGGTGGGGAAATCATGGGCAAGCCTTGCGATAATGAGGATGCTTTTAAGAAATTATCCATTCTCAGCGGCAATTCCCATCAAGTGATAACTGCTTTATGTTTAATTGATATAAAAAAGCAAGATATCGCTGTTGAAAGTGAGCTGACCACCGTATATTTCAGATATATTTCACCCGGTGAAATACTCGCTTATATTGCAACTGGAGAAGCTGCGGACAAGGCAGGGGCTTACGGTATACAAGGTTTGGCTTCAGTATTTATAGATAAAATTGATGGCTGTTATTTTAATGTTGTTGGTTTGCCCGTAAGCAGGCTATATAAAGCTTTAAAAAGGCAGGGTATAGATTTGTTGGGGGGTTATGCCAGGTGAGTGAATACAGCATTAATATCAAGGATATGCCTGAGAACATGCGGCCCCGTGAAAAGCTCATGGAAAACGGGGAAGCAAGCTTAAGTGATGCAGAACTCCTGGCTATAGTTCTGGGCAGTGGCTCGCGAGAGCTGAATGCGCTTGATCTGGCGATGCATTTGCTAAGCAAACATGATGGCAATCTGCGCTATTTAAGGGAGGCCAGTCTCGAAGAATTGATTACGGAGCGCGGTATAGGACCAGCTAAGGCAGTAGCTATTAAGGCTGCTATTGAGATGGGTAAAAGAATAGCTGGCAATATTAAAATCAGAAGGGCAATAAAATCGCCCGAGGATGTTAGAGATACTGTTAAAGAACTGCTTATGGAAGATATGCGCAATTATGACCGGGAGCATTTTCGAGTCTTGTATTTGGACCGTAAAGGCGGTTTGTTGGTCATTGAGGATGTATCGATAGGTGGTCTGCACAGTTCCATTGTTCATCCTAGAGAAGTATTCAAGACCGCTGTAAAGAAAAGTGCGGCATCTGTTATTCTGGTGCATAATCATCCCAGTGGTGATCCTGCACCAAGTGCGGAGGATATTGAAGTTACCAGGAGATTATTTGAAGCGGGCAAGATTATGGGCATAGAAGTCCTGGATCATGTAATAATTGGTGAAAGTGCATACTGTAGTTTAAAAGAAAGAGGCTTAATATAGATTAAGGAGGAAACAATACAGTGGTTTTTGGTAAGGATATGGGAATAGATCTTGGAACCGCCAACACCCTGGTACACTTAAAAGGGAAAGGCGTAATTCTGCGAGAACCGTCAGTAGTAGCGATACAGAATGATACCGGCCGGGTATTGGCAGTAGGAGAGGAAGCCAAACAAATGATTGGCAGAACTCCAGGGAATATAGTGGCTATAAGACCGATGAAGGATGGAGTTATAGCTGATTTCGATATTACCCAGGCTATGCTTAAATATTTTATAAACAAAGCATTGGAGCAAAAAATGCCATTTATAAGACCCCGGGTTATCATAAGTGTGCCGACTGGTTGTACTACTGTTGAGGAAAGAGCGGTAAGAGAAGCAGCTCTGCAGGGAGGAGCCAAAGAGGCTTATTTAATTGAGGAACCTATGGCTGCAGCTATAGGTGCAGGGCTGCCGGTACATGAACCTACCGGCAATCTCATTGTCGATATAGGCGGCGGCACCACTGAAGTGGCAGTTATCTCTCTGGGCGGGATAGTAACTGCACGCTCCATAAGAGTGGCAGGAGATAAAATGGATGAAGCAATAATTCAAAACTTAAGAAAAAACTATAACCTGCTGATCGGAGAACGCACGTCTGAAGATATAAAAATGTCCATAGGCTCAGCTTTGTGGGAAGGGGAAGAGGAATATTATGAAGTTCGGGGACGCGATTTGGTGAGCGGTTTGCCGAAGACTATTAAGGTTTCTTCCCTGGAGATCCGGCATGCGCTTAAAGAAACGGTAGAACAAATAATTGATGGCATAAAAGTATGTTTGGAAAAAACTCCGCCTGAATTAGCATCCGATATCATGGATCGTGGGATTATAATGGCTGGCGGCGGAGCGTTGCTTAAAGGCCTGGACAAACTTATCAGCAAAGAGACGGATATGCCGGTTTATGTTTGTGATGAACCACTATTGGCAGTGGCAAGAGGAACAGGTAAAGTATTGGAGAATATTGAAATTCTTAAAAAAGTATTAATATCGCCCAAAAAATCCTTTTGATTAGGTGAGGAGATTTGTTAAAAGTATTTAAGAATAAGTATTTCTGGTTAGTTGGGTTTTTAATAATAATTACCTTTCTGAGCATCAACATGACATCATCTGACCGGGAAGATATAAGTGGTATCGAAAAAATGCTAAGAAACTTATATACCCCGCTGCAAAGCGGGGTTAGCGAGTTTCGGGTTAATTTAGGTAATTTCACAACGGCATTCAATAACAAGAAGACCTTGAATGACAAAATCAAGACATTGGAACAGGAAAACAGGCGGATTAGTCTGGATAACCAGATATTGCGGGAAAACCAGGCTGAGCTGAAAAGGCTCAGGGATATAGTTGCATTTAAAGAAGCCAGTTTGGCTACATATGATTTATTGCCGGCTAGAGTTATAAGCCGAAGCCCTAATAACTGGTATCAAACCCTAGTTATAGACAAAGGCTCTAATGCAGGTGTCAAAAAGGGAATGACTGTAATTACCCCTAAGGGGCTGGTAGGCAGCGTTGGCAGTGTGGGCCATAATTCAGCCCATATCAACCTCATTACTGACCGTGAAGTAGCAGTTGGCGCAATACTGCAAGAGAACAGAGATACCAGCGGTATTATTGAAGGCCGCGGTGATCGTACATTTTTAGGCATGATAAATGTTCCCTACTATTCGACCGTGAAGAAAAACAATCGGGTTATTACTTCTGGGTTATCCCTTACTTTCCCCAAAGGTATTTTTATTGGCACCGTAAGTGAAATTACCAGAGAACGGGGGGGCTTGCTAATGTCGGCAAGTGTAAAACCAGCAGTGGATTTTGATAAATTGGAAGAAGTACTGATAATAACCGATTACCATCCAGTTGATGACAGCGAGGAAAATATGGGAGAATAAAAAATTGCGCTATTTTTTACTTTTAATACTGCCAGTATTGGCAATATTTTTTCAATCGACATTATTTAATTCCTATAGTATAAAAGGAACCATACCGGATATAGTTCTGATTTTTGTGGTCTTTTACTCACTTTTAAACAATAGCAGTAAAGGTGCAGCTTATGGATTTCTATGCGGTTTATTGGAAGACCTGTATATGGGCCGCTTTATTGGCATAAATGCACTCTCCAAAGCATTGACTGCCTATGCAATTGGACGATTACAAGGCAATGTCTTTAAGGAAAACATACTGGTGGGAGTCATTGCCGTACTGATGGGGACAGTTATCAATTCTTTATTATTAGTAGGCATAAGCTTGGCGGTAAGTGATATCTATAATATCGATGCAGGACTGTTTATAAGTATTTTTTTACAATGTGTTTATAATTCCATTATTGCTGTACCCGCTTATATTTGGTACTATAATTCATCACACAATGGGTGGCTTAGAAATACAGGGGAGAATTTAAATGAAAGCCGGCAATTTTAAACTAAATCTAAAAATTTATACCTATATCGTGGTATTCTTGATGGGAGTATTGGGCTTTAGACTGGCGATTGTACAGCTTTTTAATAATGATATATATCAGACCCAGGCCAAGGAAAACCGGATTCGTCTGGTAGCCATCAAGGCCCCCCGGGGAGAAATATATACGCAGAATGGCGAGGTTTTAGCCAGTAATAAATTAGTTTATACCTTGAGCTTAACATACATGGAGATAAATGATTATGAGCAGGTAGTTAAGCAGTTGGTAGATATTTTAAAAGATTATTATCCTGAGATTACAGTGGATTTTATTAACAATAAAATAGAATCGCAGAAGAACCGGCTCTTCGAACCAGTAATAATAATGAGGGATATACCATGGGAACTGGTGGTCAAACTGGAAGAAAGGCGTCGGGAGCTTCTGGGGGTAACGGTTGCTGTTGAGCCCCTGCGCTTTTATCCCCAGAGTTCTTTAGCAGGTCATGTCTTAGGTTATATTCACTCTATTAATCCTGACGAACTCTCCAAGACAGAGGTACCCAAATATAGTATTGCAAGTCTTATAGGGAAATCAGGGGTGGAAAAATACTATGAGCAACAATTGCGGGGCAAGGATGGAGCACGCCGGGTAGAAGTTGATGCAAGGGGGCGTCCGGTTAGAGAACTGGTTACGCTGGAACCGGAGTCGGGCAACAACCTCTATCTAACTTTGAACCTGGACCTCCAGAAGGTTATGGAAAAAAGTCTGGATACGACATTGAAAAACCTGCAGTCCAAATCCCCCAAAGCCAAGGTAGGTTCAGCAGTTGTAATCAATGTAAGAACCGGTGAAATACTTGCCATGTGCAGTAGTCCGGACATGTACCCTGATGATTGGAAAGGAAATTTAAGCTCAGACCGTTTACCTTATTATATTCCTCAGTCTACTTATGATCCGCTCAATCCTGGTGCGATAGTTAACCGGGCTATACAGTCCACCTATCCGCCGGGTTCTACATTTAAGCCTGTTACTGGCATGGCCGCTTTAGAACGAGGGATTATGGATCCGGAAAATGATTATGTAAATTGCGGAGGTGCTTATTGGATAGCTCCATATATAAAGTGTACCGGGGTTCATGGCAATGTAAACTATAAGTCAGGTATGGCTGTTTCGTGCAATACTTATTTTCAGGAAATGGGGCGGCGGGCTGGGAAGGACGAAATCGTCAGAGTAGCTGGAGAAATGGGTTTGGGCAGCTTAACAGGTGTTGATCTGCCGGAAGAAGAAAAAGGCTTGTTGCCGAGTCCGGCTTGGAAAAAGGAAACCGCCGCCATTATTACTGATAGAAAATATGAAGCCTTACAAAAGGAACTGGAAAAACGTTATGCAGATTTACTTGAAGCAGCTAACAGTGATGAAGAAAGAGAACGCTTGATCAAAAAGCAGAAGAATGAAAAAGTCAAGCTTGAAGCTCAGTATAATATTGACTATAACTTCGATACATCATGGCAGGCCTTTGATACTTTTAATATGTCTATAGGCCAGGGTTATAATGATTATTCTGTACTTCAATTGGCCAATTATGCTGCTACGATTGCCAATAACGGCAATCTGCTGCGACCTAGAGTTGTACAGAAAATTGTATCCCACGATAATAAATTGGTTAAGGAATATAAACCCGAGTTAATCAAAAAAGCAGATATAAATGAAACTACGCTGGAGCTTACCCGCGAAGCTATGCTGCAGGTAACGCAGCCGGGGGGCACAGCCTATTTCCTTTTCAGCCATTTCCCTCAGAATGTCAAGGTGGCTGCCAAGACTGGTACTGCCGAAACAGGAAGAAGCGGTGATGATCCAAAAAGAGAGTTTCATGGTGTTTTTTTAGCATTTGCACCTTTTGAAAATCCGGAGATTGCTTTTGCGGGTGTAGTTGAATACGGACAGCATGGCAGTGAATCAGCCGGGTGGGTTGCCAGAGCTGTATTTGAGCAGTATTTCGGCTTGGTTGATCATCTGGCAGCCGAAAAAGCAGAGCAGAAAGTCAAGGTAACAGTCCAAAACAATCAAATACCTATAGAATAGGAATCAACTAATCGACATTTTACCAAAGGAATTTGGCGAATTAGGAATTTATTTAATTAAGCATAAACGACTTGGATAGAGGAATTTAGAGTAAAGTTCCTCTATTTTTTTATTTTTCCTGAAAGGTAAAAAATGGTATATATAGAAATAGAAGGAGTGAAGATTCTTTAAGCAGATAAGTGGGATGGGAGGTTAATGTAGTGGCGGCAGTAATAAAGAGCAAAGAAGGCAAAATGGAAATAAATATGCAATCCTGCAATACTTTCGCGGAGATGAAGGACCAACTCAATGCGCAGTTAAAATCAGTCGGTGATTTCTGGCTGGGAGGCACTGTCAGTATCGATACGGGGTATCAGGTATTAAGCAATAAACAGCTTGAAGAGATTCAGAGCATTCTATCAAGGCATGGATTGAATCTGCAAAGCAATAATAGCATTGTTTCCAAAGAATTAACAGATTCGGATAATGAAATATCTCCTTTTGAACAATTACCTTTTTATGAGGATACTATGCTGATTTGTAAAAGTTTGCGCTCAGGTCAAAGAATAGTTGCGGAGGGTAATGTAGTTATTTTGGGTGATGTAAATCCAGGCGCTGAAATAATTGCCGGAGGCAACATCATAATTATGGGATCTTTGCGGGGAATGGTGCATGCCGGTGCTTATGGTGATGATACTGCTTTGGTATCTGCCTATCGCCTCAATCCTACTCAATTGCGGATTGGAAGTCATATAACCAGGTCTCCCGATGGGGAGCTGATAATGATAGAATGTCCCGAGCTGGCAAGGATCAGAGGGGGTAAGGTTTGTATTGAAAAACTTAAAATATGATTGGAGGATTAAGGATGAAGAGTAGGGTATTGGTTGTAACTTCTGGGAAAGGAGGAGTAGGTAAGACCACAACGACTGCTAATTTAGGAACTGCTTTAGCGATGATGGGTAAAAAGGTGGTTTTACTGGATACTGATATTGGGCTCCGTAATTTGGATGTAGTAATGGGCTTGGAGAATAGAATTGTTTTCGATATTGTTGATGTTGTTAATGCCAAATGCAAATTAAAACAAGCACTGATTAGAGACAAACGCTTTGATGGCCTTTGTTTGTTGCCAGCTGCCCAGACCAAGGATAAGTCGGCAGTTACTCCTCATCAGATGAAAAATTTAACCAATGAATTAAGAAGTGATTATGATTATATTCTGGTTGATTGTCCTGCTGGGATTGAGCAAGGTTTTCGCAATGCGATAGCAGGAGCTGATAATGCCATTGTAGTTGCTACACCGGAAGTATCTTCCGTAAGAGATGCTGATCGTATTGTGGGACTTCTGGAAGCAGCCGGATTAAATAAAAGCCGTCTAATTATTAACCGGCTTCGGTCTAAAATGGTTAAACGCGGTGATATGATGAATATTGAAGACATTATAGATATCCTTTCAATTGATTTGCTGGGTGTGGTACCGGAAGATGAAGTTATTGTTATATCAACGAATCGAGGTGAGCCGGCCGTTATGGATAATACTTCGCGGGCAGGAGCAGCCTACCGCCGTATAGCGCGAAGGATAACGGGTGAAGATGTACCTATGTTTACCCTTGATGACACCAATAATTTTCTGGATAGATTTAAAAAGCTGCTTAAATTGGCTAAGTAAAGGGGGGATTGCTTTGTTAGACATTATTAACCGCATATTTTTTCGGGATAATGGGAGGAGCAAAGAAGTTGCCCGGGAGCGTTTGCGCCTAGTTCTCATTCATGACCGGGCATCTGTATCCCCAAACTTCCTTAATGAATTGAAAGAAGAACTAATAAGAGTTATCCGCGAATACATGGATATTGATGAGGAATCCCTGGTAGTGAATTTTGAGAACGAGGAGGAATCAGTAGCCTTGGTTGCCAATATCCCCATTCGGGGATTTCGCCGGGCAGCAAATGAATAATACTTAATTGATATTGCGGGGTGTTTGGATTCTATGTATTAGATATCTGGACACCCTTATTTCAATGGCCGTATAATGAACTGGGAGGTATAAAGAATTGGATATTAAAAGACTCAAGTTCATCGACCGGCCATTTGTCATGGTATTGTTGATAATAATTGCATTTGGGCTTATAGTACTCACCAGTGCGAGCTTATCAGTATCCAGCGATCCTTACTTTTATTTAAAAAAGCAATCCTTTTTTATAATATTAGGCTTAATCGCAGCCGTAATGGTTATGAGATATGATTATACGCAAATGAAAAGATATTGCTATATACTTTATGGTTTATCTGTATTAATGCTAATTGCGGTTAAGGTTTTTGGTGTGGAAGTCCGGGGAACTACGGGATGGATTGGTTTCGGGCCATTTCCGCCAGTCCAGCCAGCCGAGTTTACCAAGGTTATACTAATCCTGGCCTTTGCAGAATTTCTAAACCAGCGTAAAGGAATGCTGGATACTCTGGCTGAAATGATGCCCTGTTTTTTATTCATGGGAATTCCTTTTATTCTCATATTAATGCAGCCTGATCTTGGGACAGCACTGGTTTACATTGCAATAACAGTGGTAATGATGTTTTGTGCCGGAGCCAATCCATGGATTCTTTTAAGGATAATTGCCGGAGCAGTATTATTGATTGCCCTGGTTCTATTTCTGCATTTTCAATTTGGGATGTGGCTTCCATTGGAGGATTATCAGCTCAAAAGACTGATTGTATTTATTAATCCTTATGAAGATGGATTGGGTGGACGAGGGTCCGGCTGGAACACAATTCAATCCTTAATAGCCATAGGGTCGGGAGGTTTAACGGGTAAGGGCTTATTTAACGGCACCCAGGTACAATTGAATTTTCTGCCGGAACATCACACCGACTTTATTTACGCGGTAATAGGCGAAGAACTTGGTTTTTTAGGTGCAGCTTTCTTAATAATAATATACGGAATATTAATAATCAGAGCGATATATATCAGCTATAATGCAAAAGAGCTTTACGGAAGTCTAATGGTTATAGGGATTACTGCCATGTGGTTGTTCCATGTATTTGAAAGTATTGGAATGTCTATTGGCTTAATGCCTATAACCGGTATACCTTTGCCCTTTTTAAGCTATGGAGGCAGTTCAATGATTACAAATTTGATAGCAGTTGGTTTAATATTAAGTGTTAATATAAGAGGTAAGAAAATCGTTTTTTAAGCTTTAAATATTAAAATTAAAAAAATATTGCAGGAAATTTAAGATTTTATGTTGAATAAGGCATAATAGTTATTATAACGAGGTAGAAATATGTGCCCTGTCTTAACACTCGGGTTCCAATTAACAAAACAGATGGCGGGTTTTAATTCTCCACCTCGTTGCAGCGGGGCAAAAGAAACTGCACCGTAGTTATTGTAATACTTAAACTTAATATTTGCTCACCGAGATTAAGAATCTAAGGTTTTACCAAAGCTATGCTTCTTAATACGATAGGGTATGAAGGGAAACTTTTGTGCCTCCCGTTTGGAAAGGAGGGCTGTTTCAGGGAACTGATGTTTGTCGGGCTGAACCTTTCTGGTATAGTCGGCTTTTTTTTGTCAAATTCAGCTCGAAGGAAAGCAACTATTTATTTTCGTTGTTCTTAAGGAGAATTCTATGGGGACTTTTAGTACTTTATTGCTTCAAAAAACAGAAATACTGGAAATAGTAAAAATGTCCATAATGGTGTCAGGTTCAGCGACCATTATCAGTGCTTTTATTGGGATTCCTCTGGGAGCCTGGATGGGTTTGACTGATTTCAAAGGGCGAAAAGTGTTATTGAGAATAGTATATACCTTAATGGCATTACCTCCTGTTCTGGCTGGTCTTTTGGTTTACCTTCTGCTTTCCCGCAGCGGTCCTTTAGGTGTGTGGGAATCCTTATTTACTCCGACAGCTATGATCATTGCCCAGTGTCTGCTGGTAACACCCATCATAACAGGCTTGGTTGCAGCAGCCATTGCTGGTAAGGAAGGAATTATTTTCGATCATGCGCTAAGTCTGGGAGCCAGTCAAATGCAGGCTACCTGGACAATCATCAAGGAAACCCGCAGCAGTATGACTGCTGCTGTTTTGACAGGATTTGGCCGGGCCTTTGCAGAAGTCGGAGCTGTAATGCTGGTAGGTGGTAACATTCGTCATATGACCAGGGTTTTAACTACATCGATTGTTTTGGAAACAAGGCAGGGAAATTTTAATATTGCTGTTACTTTGGGAATCATCCTGCTAATCATATCCTTTGTCGTAAGTTCAATTGTCCTAAGCAATGCGGATGAGTTTAAAATGACATAGAGGTGTATACATGAATTTATTTGAAATTGACGAGGTTACCAAAAAGTATGGTTCCAGAACGGTGCTGGATATACCTGAACTCAAGTTGCGTAAGGACCGTATCCATGCCATAATGGGGCCCAACGGCTCAGGTAAGACAACTTTAATGCGTATACTAAATCTGCTCGATACTCCTGATACTGGTCATATAAAATTTTTGGGAGAAGATCTTGAAAATTTGCAAGGCCGACATTTGGATGTAACACGAAGAATGTGTATGGTTTTTCAAAGACCGTTTATGTTCCACAGCAGTGTTTTCAATAATGTCGCCTATGGTTTAAAAATTCGTAAGGTAAGCAGGCCGGAGTGTGAAAAGAAAGTCAAGGAAGTCCTGGATTTTGTGGAAATGAATTCATTTGCCAGTCAACTGGCAACCCGACTATCAGGAGGGGAAACTCAACGCGTAGCTTTAGCCAGAGCCTTGGTTCTGCGGCCTGAGTTGTTATTGCTGGATGAACCAACTGCTAACCTGGATCCCAGCAGTGTCAAGCATATCGAGGAAATTATCCGCAACTGGCACCAACAGTATAATACCAGTGTAATTATTGTTACCCATAATCTTTTTCAAGCCAAGCGGCTTGCTGATGAAAGTATTCTGTTAATCAACGGCAAAGTTGTTGAAAAAGGTAAAACTCATGATTTTTTCAATAATCCTCAAGCTGAGGAAAGCAAACAGTTTCTGGATGGAACAATGGTTTATTAGAAAAAGATTGGAGAGGAGATTGAATATGAGAAATTCCAAGATAAAGATAGCCATGCTGGCTATTTGTTTAATGTTCATAAGTTTATTGCCGCTTAACGTAATTGCTGCAGATGCAATAGAGGATACGGTTACGCTGGCAACAACTACCAGTACCCAGGATTCAGGACTCTTAGATGCTTTAGTACCAGTTTTTGAGAAGGAATATAAAACCAAGGTCAAAGTAGTTGCCGTAGGAAGTGGCCAGGCTATGGAAATGGGCCAAAAAGGCGATGCTGATGTGCTGCTGGTTCACTCCAGAGCTGCTGAGGATAAATTTATTGCCGAAGGCTATGGTATTAACCGCAAAGATGTAATGCATAACGAATTTCTGGTTGTGGGACCGGTCAGCGATCCTGCCAAAGTTAAGGGTATGACCGATGTAACCGCAGCTTTCAAAAAAATTGCTGAAGCCGAGAGCAAATTTGTTTCCCGGGGCGATAAATCAGGCACCAACACCAAAGAACTAGGCATCTGGACAAAAGCTGCTATAAAACCGGCCCTTCCCTGGTATATTGAAGCTGGCAAAGGTATGGGTGACACCATACTGATGGCGGGTGAAATGAACGCTTATACTCTGGTTGATGAAGCCACCTGGTTGACCTGGAAGAACAAAACCGAGTTGAAAGATATGGTGCAGGGAGATAAACTCCTATTTAATCCTTATGGAGTTATTGAAGTAAATCCTGCCAAATACCCGACTATTCATAAAAATGCCGCTAAAGCTTTCTCTGACTTTATTACTGGTGAAAAAGGTCAAGCTATAATTGCTTCCTTTGGTAAAGCAAAATATGGCAAAGCTCTATTTACAGGTGATGCAAAAGCTGCAGCTGCAAGCACTTCAGAAAAAGCCAGTGTACTGACTATTGGTTCCAATAAATATAAAATAATGGGTGCCGATCAGACCGGCGATGTTGCTCCCTATATTAAAAACAGCCGCACATACCTTCCTATTAGGCCTGTTGCTTATGCTCTGGGTATTAAGGATTCTGACATCGTATGGGATAGCAGCAGTCAGCAAGTAACTCTGACCAAGGGTGCTGTTGTTGTGAAGCTGAAGGTAAATAGCAAGACTATGACAGCTAGCGGCAAATCAGTGACATTAGATACCGCTCCTGAAATTACTAATAGTCGTGCTTGTCTGCCAGTTGCTGCGGTAGCCCAGGCATTCGGAGCTACTGCTACCTGGAATGCTGCTCAGCAGACAGTTGTTATTCAGTAATATTGGATTCCTGGATGCACTTTCCTTAAGAACATAGATCAGATCCCAAATTGAGGCTGTCCCCAGCTTCAAAAATGAATTCTGAAATGCTCCCCTTAAAAGTAGACAGGTGATAAAAACCTGCTGCGGAAAGGGGAGCATTTTTATGGAAAAAACTTTGTTTAAGCCGCCTAAAAGGAAGCGCTTAAAGTTCTTATCCTATTTCAAGTGCTTGAGAATGATTTAAGCATCGAAAGAAACTGCGGTGCAGTTTCTTTCTTCACCGTTGCAACGAGGTGGGGATTTAAGCACCAGAAAAAACAGCGCAATAGTTACAATATACTGTTGCAACGAAACAGTGCCTCGTTATTACCCGCCACTGTTTTGTTAATAAGTAGCCGCTTAAAGAAGCAGGGGACAAATTTTAGCTCATTATAACCAAGGTGATCATGATTCTGGAATATAATGTGAGACCGGGGTATATATTTATTAAGGAGTCTTTGAAATAATTGTGGGGACAGGATCAAAAAGATGATTAATAAATATAGCCGGGGTGAAATAAAGATGTTAAAAAGTTTTAAATTGCGGCTGCTGCTGGTAATTTTTATAGTGGCTTTTGTCGGTTTGGCTTTGCAGTCAGGAAACACCAGCCGCTCTTTGGTGGAACCAGTGATTAAATATGTTTTGACTGATTACGGAGTGGAAAAAAATATTGTTAACTGGATAGATAATTGGCGGCAAATAAAATCTGAAATATCAGTTCCGGCGGAGAGCAGAAGCACTCTGCAAATACCTTGCGAGTATATATCTATTGAAAAAGGATATGGATGGCAATGGGAAACCAATGATAAAAAACAGGTGTTTATTCCTGGTGTTTATCTTGGAGTAAAGGATAACACCCTTGTCAAACCAGTACTTGCAGGTCAAGTTGTGGAACTGTCCAATAATGAGAAGGGGCGGACCTTGCTCATAAAGCACAATGAAAATTTGTTTTCATTATATGGAGGATTAAAAGAAATACTGGTTGAAGAAGGAAGTCAGGTGGAAGCGAATCAAATATTAGGTAAAACAGGTGAAAATCTATACTTGGAAATCAGGAACCGGGAAGGGCCGCAAAATCCCCAGCAGCTCTTTGAATAAAAATGAGGCTGGGCAGAATTGCGGGCGTAAGCCTGCACTTGAATTTGTTTTTAATACTTCTGGTGGCGGCTTACAGTTACCTGGGCTATGGCCTCGAAATATTGATTATTTTTACTTCGTTGCTAATTCATGAAATTGCTCACACCATAGTTGCCTTGATGTTAGATATTAAAGTAGAGGCAATTGAGTTATTACCTTTTGGGGGGCAAGCCCGGATTGAGGATTTTACTGGACTCGAACCAGCCAAGGAAATATATATGGCCCTGGCCGGACCGCTAATTAGCTTAAGCATAGCGGCTTTTTTTTATTTTCTGGGCAAGCAGTCAAACCCGGCCATGCAATTCTTTATTACAATTAATGCAGCCCTGGGCCTGTTTAATCTCTTGCCTGCCTTGCCTCTGGATGGGGGCAGAGTTTTACGGGGAATTCTATCACCGTTGCTGGGCTATAGAAAATCAACCCGTACCGCAGTATTTCTTGGTGAAATAATAGCACTGGTGATAATTGTCTACGGACTTTATTTGTCCTATCGTAATTTAACCGGGGCAAATTATTTAATTATGGGGGTTGTTCTGTTTTGGGCAGCACGGCGCGAAGGTAAACTTCTGCTATACTCTTTTATGCGTTTCCTGGTAAACAAAAAAGGTGAGCTTGCTAAAAAATCTTTTTTGCCCTGCAATCAAGTTGTAGGGCAGGCTGATGTTAAGGTCAGGGAAATTCTGAATGTAACCAGGCCGGGTGTTTACATGATGGTAATGGTGGTTGATGATAAACATCAGCTGATAAGCATAAAAACTGAAGCTGAGCTAATTGAATGTTTGCTTGAAAAAGGGCCCCGAGCCACTTTAAGGGACTGTTAAGAATTTGAATGTTAATTACGAAAAATTTAAAATTCAGATTGTACAATTGATTCCAGTGAGAATTGCGAGCATAGCGCGGCGTTTGTGTCATTGCGAGCGTAGCGCGGCAATCTTTTGTGCATTGAGCGAAGCGCGGCGTTTGTCCAATATTCTTTTTGCAGTGGAATAACAATTGCAATCAGGGGGAGCAGGAGGCAACCTTATTAAGGCCGAAGATTATTAACGAGGTTTTGTGGTAATATATATATTACTTAAATATTGCTGCAATGGAGGATTAGAATGAAGGACAGGCTTTTCCGGGATATACTGCCGCAGGTTTCCAAACCTGCACGTTATACCGGCAACGAAGTTAATATGATAAAGAAAGAATGGGAAGACACTAAGGTTAAAATGGCCTTTGCTTTTCCGGATGTATATGAAGTAGGAATGTCCCATATGGGGGGCAAGATATTATACGGATTGGTAAATGAAAAAAGTCCGCACCTTTTGGAAAGAGTTTTTGCCCCCTGGCCTGATATGGAAGAAGTCATGCGGGGAGAAAATATACCGCTTTATGCGCTGGAATCTTTTCGCCCCCTGCTTGATTTTGATGTTATCGGGTTCTCTTTGCAATACGAGCTGTCAATAAGCAATGTGCTTAATATGCTGGACCTGGCAGGGATTCCCGCCTGGGCCAGGGAACGTGATGATTCCTTCCCTCTGATCATTGCCGGGGGACCGGTCGCATATAATCCAGAGCCATTTGCAGGTTTTTTTGATGCCTTTTTAATTGGGGACGGAGAAGAAGTATTATTGGAATTTCTTGATTCTGTTGAAATAAACCGGGAGCTTCCCAAAGAAGAAAGACTGCGTAAATTGACTGCGCTTGAAGGGGTCTATATTCCGGCTTTGTATAGTGTCGAATATAACGAGGATAAAACCTTGAAAGCTATGATTCCCCAATTTGCAGGAGTGCCGGAAATGGTCCGCAAAAGGGTAGTCAAGGATCTTGATGAGGCCTATTACCCAATTAAGCCTATAGTACCATATATGGAAATAATCCATGACCGTGCTTCCCTGGAAGTAATGCGCGGTTGCCAGAGAGGCTGTCGTTTCTGTCATGCCGGGATGGTTTATCGTCCGGTCAGGGAAAGGACCCGCTCCAATTTGGAAGAGCAAGCCCGGCTGCAATTGCAGAATACCGGATATGAGGAAATATCGCTTGCTTCTTTAAGTACTCTCGATTATTCAGGCCTGGACCCTTTAGTTAAAAATCTGGTTCATGATTATGGAGAAAAAGGAATTGGGGTATCATTGCCGTCACTGCGTGTTGATGCTTTTTCAATCGAACTTGCCAATGAAGTGCAGAAAGTCCGCAAGACTACTTTAACCCTGGCACCGGAAGCGGGAACACAGCGCTTGCGGGATGTTATTAATAAAAATGTTAGTGATGAACAACTATTTAATGCGGTGACTGCTGCCTTCAAATCAGGATGGCTATCTATAAAGCTTTATTTCATGTTTGGTTTGCCAGGGGAAAGTGAAGAGGATCTGGATGGAATTCTTGACCTGCTGCAGAAAGTAAAGAGCATCGGAGACCGTTATAGCCGCAGACCAGTTGAGATAAGAGCCAGTCTGGCATGTTTTGTTCCCAAGGCTCACACCCCTTTCCAGTGGCGAGCTCAAAACAGTATCGAAGAACTGGAAAACAAGCGTCAATACTTGTCCAAACGCAGAAGAAAAAACTTGAAGCTGAGCTTTCACGACAGCCGGACCAGTTACCTGGAAGGGATAATTGCCAGAGGTGATCGGAAACTATCGGAAGCTATATTCAAAGCCTGGCAAAAAGGCTGTAAGTTTGATGGCTGGTCTGAGTATTTTCGCTTTGGCCTGTGGATGGAAGCACTGCGCGAATGTGATATAGTACCTGAATTTTATACTGAACGTCCTCGTTCCTATAATGAGAAACTCCCCTGGGATTTCATTGATATCGGAGTCAGTAAAGACTATCTTTTGGAAGAAAACGAAAAAGCCCAACAAATGGAAACTACTCCCGACTGCCGACATGTGGGGTGCAGTGATTGCGGACTTTGCCCTTCCTTTGGAATAAGGCTCGATATCAAGGAGGCCAACAATTAGGCTGTTGATAGCTGAGTACAGGGGAGGTCCCGAACTT
>JAQUBU010000163.1 GCA_028686565.1 Syntrophomonadaceae bacterium | reverse complement strand
CCTCGCCGGCTTTTTTCTTTTTATAAACCATCCATCCTCCGGCAAGAAAGGCAACGAAAGCGAATCCGACGATTCCAATCAATTTGCCAAAACCGAGCAAAAGAATGATAAATACTATGATTTCTACTATACTGAACATGATACCGTCTCCTTTGTCGAACATCCTGATTTTGTACAGTTTACTATAACATAATTTCGATAGATCGGTGCAAGAAAAAAAACAAAGTAAAAAACAGAAAAAAATTTGAAAATTTGTTATAATGGTAATGATTGATATCTCTGGTATAAATCGATTCGTGGTAGCCATAAGTAATAAGGAGAATTAAAAAATGGGAAACAATAAAACGGTGCTTATCATTGATGACAGCGCTTTTATTTTCAAGATATTGAAAAAAATGTTTGAGAATAACGGTTTTGAGGTCGTGGGCTATGCGGAAAGTGGATATAAGGGTCTCGAAATGTATAAGGAATTGAAGCCCGACCTGGTTTCTCTTGATATCACGATGCCGGATCTGGACGGAGTCGAAACCTTGCGAAAAATAAGAAAAATCGATGCCAAAGCAAAGGTGATTATTCTTTCCGCGACAGATTATGCTGACGTGAGAAAAGAACTTGTTGATTTGGGTGTTGTACATTTCATCATGAAGCCCTTTGAAGAGGCCGAAATCATCAGTGCCGCCCAAGCTTTGACAACTGCACTCTAAGAATCAGCACATTCCATAAATAGAACTGTTTTGCATTGTAGAAACGAGGGAACAAGCTATGAAAAATGAAATGTATGAGGATTTGTTAGACTATATTGATGAATCATTTGTTGAAGTTGCGGAGAAACTGATTGGGACCACTGTCACAAAAAACAATAGTCTTGAGTTTGATTCTGAAAAAGATTTTGTTTCCGTTTTGGTTGAGTTGCAGAGATCGAATTCGTTGGTTTTGCTTATGACCGTTGAGATGGCGACAGCGAAAAATATTGCGGAAGCGATGAATCTGGAATCGTTTGAGAGCGAATTAGAAATTATTGATTATGTCTCCGAATTTTTCAACACCTTTTGTGGGAAAGGAACGTCGGATTACAATAAGGAAAATGCATTTTGCAATATTCACGTTTCACCGCCGAAAGTAATCGCGAACCAATTAGCGGAAGAACTAATCAGAAACGAAATGCTGCGTTCCAATTTTTACACAAGCAGGCTTGGAGCAATTCGCTTGATTTTAAGTCAATCTCGCAAATAATACGTACCTTGCATTGTCGGTACTTTTGTCGAGCGGAGGTTTAGCCAGTGAATAATGAAGTGTACATATCCACATTAGAAAAAGCGCAAAAAGTCGTGATTCTTCTCATCGAAGAGAATAAGCGTCTCGAAGAAGCAAACAAGGAGCTTGCAGAAGCGAATGAACGCTTGGATAGCAGCGTTTTGAGGGCAAAAGAAAAATTGATAAAATGCCCTGTGACAGGCTTGTATAATGAAGAATTTTTTAGAAAATATATCCAAACAGAAGCAAGTATCATAGGTTTTTCGGAGGAACTTTACAATTCCGCCTTGCTCGTTATCAGCGTTGATAACATGTCAAAAATAAAATACAATTTCGGGAATGCCGAGTTCGAGGATTTCTTTCGTAATATCGCCTACTTATTAAATCAGGTCAAAGATGATGTGAGCCATATGGTTTTTCGCTTGGAAGGGAATCTTTTTGCTTACTATATTCCAAATGCGGAGAGACCGGAAGCAGTGGCAATTGCCGAAAAGATTCGACGTGCCGTAGAGGAGTCAGAAGCATTGATCGAAAAAATGACCGTTTCAGTAGGGGTGTCTTTTCTTGAGGAAATAAGAGAAAGCAATATGGACAGCGCTGCTGCTGCGGCTTTTTTCTATGACATTGCAGTCATGCGAGTCAAAATCGCCAAGAACAGGGGAATGAACCTTGTTTGCAGTGAGTCTGAAATTGACAGATTGCAGGAAGAAGCCGGAAAACTATTGATTGTCGACACGGATCAGATTAATACCAAAATATTAAAAGCATTCTTAGAAAATGAAAACTTTATTGTCTTGACGGCAACGGATGGAGAAATGGCAATTCAGCTCATTGAAAAAGAAAGCATCGACTTAGTGGTCGCAGAAATCATGATACCTAAGATCGATGGATTTCTTTTGAAAGAAAGGCTTTCCATGTACTCCCATACGAAAACCATTCCGTTTATTTTGATTTCCGCGTTCAAAGATGAAGCTTCTGTAAAGCGTGCGGCCAACATGGATATCGACGGCTACTTAAAAAAACCTTATATGATGGTTGAATTAATCGGAATGATTAAAAATATGGTCAAGAGAGAGGCTTCTCAATGAATCTGAGCATGCATTCCATTTTATCAATAATAGCCGTCTTGCTCGTGCTTGACGTTTTTTTGATTTTCATAGTTTTAATTAGCAAAACACGTAAGACAATCAGTAGTAATAAGCGCAAAAAGTACAACTCGAGTTTTTCGGAGGAGATTTCTTCGCGAAAGATCCGCCCGAATAGCAAACATTTTCTCCAAGCGTATACGCATATGAAGCAGCAGATTGTTTTGCCTGCAAGTTTTAGCGAACGATTTACAGAGTCTTTAAAAAAATCAAAATGGAATAAATTTTTTTCTCGTAAAATCAATTCTTGTTTTAAAATAAAACGAAAAAATGCGGCCTTGTATCTCGGAGTTCTTGGGACGGAGACGGCCAGAATTGCCTTGGAAAAAGCAATTGTTCGCGAAAAAGACCCTTCGGTCAAGCTTTATATGGCGAATGCTCTTGCTGATATTGGCGACCGCCGTTCGATTCCGGTGCTCGTAGCAACCCTTTCTCATTCCCACCGATGGTACAAAAGCAAGGTAACGGCTTTGTTAGTAGGCTTTGAAGCAGATCTCAACGACTATTTGCTGACCGTTCTTGATAAAAAGGAAATAGAATTGCAGGAGTTGATTGTTGAGTTTTCTGCAGCATATCCATCAAAAGAACTGCAAAACTACTTAATCAACATTGTAGATAATCAAAAGGAGACATTGCAGAGGCTTTCTGAACTGTCTGATGGCAAGCGCGTAAGCGCTTGCAGTAATTGTGTTTACGGAAACAATTCTGCGGACGGAAAAAACATAGAGTGTAAGTTTAAGGGGAACGTTTCAAATAAGTATGTATGCCATAAATATGTTGTGCTGCCGGCGAGCATACAAAGCTATGCAAACTTTAAAAGCCTTGTCTATAGAGCGATGGAGATTTTGGCAGGACTTTATTTTGCCGACATTGACCGTGAAAAATACTTAAACAGTGAGGACGTTGAAATTAGGAATATAACAATACGCTCGCTCGCAACAAAAAATTCAATGCAAAATGTTAAGCAAATCGTTGAATTCTTGCGCCACGAAGAAACTCGAAAAGCCGCGGTGTATTCGATGACAAATATTTTGGGAAACAGCCCAAGATATATCGGCATTATTGCGACTTTGTTTTTTAACGAAACCGACAGAGCGATGAAAGCCTGTTTTGCGCAGATTCTTGCCGGCCGTATTGAGTATTTCATTATGAAACTCTCGACAGGCGAACGAAAAAAGGCTGCTGCCATCATACGTGAAATATTGCTGCTGGAAAAATCAAGCGAAGTCATTGGTTTTTTGAATAAAAACAAAGAGCCCAATATTGAAAACGAAATGATTGCAATCATAAGCGAGGCCGTTGTGCTAGAACCTCGTTTGCGGAAAGAATTTTGTACTTATTTGAATGAGCGTCTTTTGGCGAAATGCGGATTTGAGCGTACAACCGAAGAAAATGAAAAGAAAGAGGGAACGAAGGATCGGAACCTGACGAAACAGCTGTATCTGTTGTTGTTTGTCGCGATTGTCATTTTCCCGGGGATTTATTTTTCCGGTCATTATAACACATTTGCTGACAGCAATTTGATGGAACATGCCAAACAGTATGTGACAAGTTCCACCTACTATCTGGCTTTTTACTCCGCGGCGGTCAATTTATCTTACTTGCTGCTACTCGGCTTTTCTTTTCTTGGCGCTTCACAACAATTCAAGCTTTGGAGCATCAAAACCGAATCGATGCTTTTCAAAAAAAACTTTTTGCCAACGGTATCGATTATCGCTCCGGCTTATAATGAAGCGAAAACCATCATCGAAAGTGCGAATTCTCTTTTGAATCTGAAATATCCGGATTATGAACTAATCATTGTGAACGATGGCTCAAAGGACAAAACCCTTGAGGTGCTTATCGACTATTTTGAATTGGTTCGGATTGATTACTTATATGAAAAACAGTTGAAAACAATGCCGGTCAGAGGCATCTACATTTGTAAAGCGATTCCGGAACTCATTGTCGTTGATAAAGAAAATGGAGGTAAGGCTGATTCGCTGAACGCCGGCATCAATATCTCAACGAAAGAATATTTTTGTGGAATTGATGCGGATTCCTTGCTCGAAGAAGATGCTCTGTTGAGGCTTGCATCGATGACGCTCGATCAAGTACATGAAACGCCGGCACTCGGCGGGAATATCCTTCCAATCAATGGTTGTACCATCGATCACGGACTCATCACTGCTGCCGAAATACCCAAAAACAGGTTGGCGCGCTTTCAGACGATTGAATATCTGCGAGCATTCATGGCGGGAAGATTGGGCTGGTCTTATATCAATAGCCTGTTGATTATTTCCGGTGCGTTCGGTCTTTTTCGCAAAGAACGCATTATTAAGGTGGGCGGATATCTTACAAGCGCTGAAAGGTATGCCAAAGATACGGTTGGCGAAGATATGGAGCTTGTTGTGAGGGTCTGCAGACTCATGCGAGAATTGGGGTTGAAATATAAAGTATGCTACGCATTTCACTCAAACTGTTGGACTGAAGTCCCCGAAGACATAAAAAGCCTAAAAAAACAGCGCTACAGATGGCACCGAGGATTGATCGACATTTTGTCTTTCCATAAAAAAATCATGTTTAACGGGCGCTATGGACGGATGGGCCTGCTGGCCTTTCCCTATTTCCTCATCTTTGAGGTATTTGGTCCCTTAATAGAAATCCAAGGATACATTATGGTGCTTGTGGCGTTCGCCTTTGGCTTGCTCAACAATATCGTAATAGCTGCGCTCCTAATTGCGATCATTTTATTAGGAATACTGGTTTCGCTTTCTTCCATTTGGCTTGCGGAAAGAGAACTAAATATACTGAGTTACAAGAGCACTTTTCTGCTGATTCTTTATTCTGTTCTTGAAAATTTTGGGCCGAGGCAGTTGTTTAGCCTTTGGCGTGTCGGCGGCTATTTTAAAATGTTTCAAAAGTCTACCGGCTGGGGTGAAATGAAGCGAAAGGGTTTTTAGAAACGGTACAAAAAAACTAAAAGGGAAGTTGCATTTTAAATTTTGCGGTTTTCAATCTCGCAGCATAGGCAATAAATGTATTGTAAGATTGTTCTAACATAGTATAATTCATTATAAAGTTATAAATTCACATTTTGCCTTTCTAAAGAACGGGTCAAAAAAGTCGATAAGCTTAAAAGGGAAATAAACGGACA
>JAQUBU010000162.1 GCA_028686565.1 Syntrophomonadaceae bacterium | reverse complement strand
GACAAAAGACCGCTTGCTTTGCTATTCTGTCATTGCTATGAAACTAGCGTACTTGTCATTGGGAGAAGCGCTGCGCCTCCCTGTCATTGCTATGAAACTAGCGTACTTGTCATTGTTATGAAATAGCGTACTTGTCATTGCGAGCGTAGCGCGGCAATCTTCCCCGGTAATTGATTATGTAAATGAAAACGGTCTGACGCTTTTCGTTTACCGTGGCGGGCTAAATACCCGTGAGAATTGCGAGCGTAGCCAAGCAATCTATAACAGCTGCATATAGAAAGATTGCCGCGCTTCGCTCGCAATGACACTACCGTAGTGCATAGTATCATAAGTCAACTGCGAAACATTATTACTAAAGGAGAGCAACATGAAATATGCTGCTATTGACATAGGGACCAACTCCTGCCGCTTGCTGATAGCATCTATGCAAAAAGACCGTTTGACAGCGGTTTGTAAAAGAATAGAAACTACCCGTCTGGGAGAAGGATTAAAACCCGGCGGCAAGATCAGTGTACAAGCTATTGAACGAAGCATAAAATGCCTGGAAGACTTTAAGAGTAATATACTTGAACACCAGGTTCAATCTTTCCGCGCGGTTGCCACCAGTGCCCTTCGTGAAGCAGCTAATGGCCAGGAATTGCTGGATGAGGCTAAAGACCGGCTGGATCTGAATATTGAAATAATAGACGGTGAAGAGGAAGCCGAGCTAAGTTACCAGGGAGTAATGAGCAGCTTGCAGCTGGATAATTTGCCATTAGTAGTGGATTTAGGCGGTGGCAGTACTGAGTTCATTATAAAAGGGGATAAAAGCATCTCCTTATCGCTGCCTGTTGGGGCGGTCAGAGCCAGTGAAAATGACATGAAGGCAGTAGATATTGCTGCTGCCTTAGCACCGCTTTCCGGATACAATAATATCCTGTTAGACAACCCTCTGGTTTTTGTAGGAGGAACTGCAACAACCCTGGTCGCCATTAAAAATTCGTTTGAGGTCTATGATTCAAAACTTGTTCATGGACAGATATTGAAGCGTGTAGAAATTGCAGATATCTATAATATGCTGGAGAGAATGTCTTTAAAATTGAGGAAAAGATTGCCCGGATTACAGCCGGAAAGAGCAGATATTATTCCCAAAGGAACCATGATTGTTTTATTAATAATGGATCTGCTTGCAAAAGAAAAAATAATTGTAAGTGATTGTGATCTGCTGGAAGGCATGGTGTGGCGGATGCACCTCGTTGGATAATAAATAAATATAATAGAAAATATAAAAAAATCTAATACATACATTAACCCCGCAGGTTTTTAGATTCTTTTGTGGAAAGTAACATGTTGTGGATTTTAATTATGTTGTTTAAGCCATACTATAATTAAAAATTGTATAAAATCCATTTATAACGAGGTGTAAATATGTTCCCGCTTCTTAAACGGTCGGGTTCATATTAACAAGACAGGCGGCGGATACTAATCTCCCACCTCGTTGCAGCGGTGCAAAAGAAACTGCTCCGCAGTTTCTTGCGATGCTTATAAATGCAAATAAACTCGGGTAATTTGGATTATTTAAGATTACCTGGGTTTTGGAAGCTGCCGTGGGATTGGACGGAAGCTTTTAAAAAAACGGAAGGAGGGGAGGAACGCAATAATTATCTCGTTCTTCGTAAAGGAGGCGGGGATATTGTTCGGATTAGCTTTTGCCGGAAAGAGTGGAGTTTTTTAGCTTAAATGATGATTTTTCGGGGAGGAGCTATCCCAACCAGCCTTATGAGCGCGGAATATTCGTAGTGATCGTGACCAGGCTTAAAGCAGGTTGGTAATCCTCAAGGATTGTATCCAAAGTAATTGCACAGATGATTACAAAGTAATTTAAGGGAGAGTGAATTATAATATGAATTTTATGACTCCAGCAGAAGTAGCCGCAGCGGCTTGTAATGCCGGTAAAGCTAAAACTGAATTGCCATTTTTCAAGATGCTCCTATTAGGTATTCTGGCCGGTGCTTATATTGGCTTCGGAGCCAATTTGGCAACCAAAGTCGGGGCTGCTCCTGATGCTGATTCAGCAGTAGGTATTTTCCTCTTTGGAGCTGTTTTCTCTGTAGGCCTGATGTTAGTTGTTATCGCTGGTGCTGAACTTTTCACCGGCAACAACATGGCATGTTTTGCTTCTGCTTGCAATGGACAGGCGAGCTGGGGCGGATTGCTTTATAACTGGGTTGTTGTTTATATTGCCAACTTTATTGGTTCCGTTTTATTGGTTTACATCATTTTCCTGGGTGCTTATTGGGTAACCAAGGATGCCAAGACAGGCTCTTTACTTCTGACTGGAATGGGCATTAAAGCTCTGGGTATAGCTTCAGCCAAGATGAAGCTTACCTGGATGGCTGCTTTTATGCGCGGCATTTGCTGTAACTGGCTGGTTTGTCTGGCTGTCTGGATGGCATTTTCAGCTAAAGATATAATAGGAAAAATCTTCGGAATCTTCTTCCCCATCATGGCTTTCGTATCCAGCGGTTTTGAGCATTGCGTTGCCAACATGTTCTTTATCCCCATGGGAATCACCATTGCTCAGAAAGCTCCGGAATTAGTAGCTGGTGCAACCAAGCTGAATGCAGCCGGTGAAGCTGTTTCCATCTTTAATATGACTCCTGACCAGGTTGTTGCTTTCTTCAGTTATGGAAACTTCATTAATGCCAACCTTATTCCGGTTACACTCGGGAATATCGTCGGCGGTGCTCTTTTTGTGGGTGGAGTTTACTGGCTGATTTACCTGAAAAAATAATCGCTTAAAAGTAAAAAATAATAACTTTACGGCCTGCCCTTACGGGGCAGGCTGTTTTTATTTGGCGTTAATTATGCTGTATTTGTAGAGCAATGCTAAAATATACCAGCTTTTTGCTGGCAAAACCTGAATATTGTATAAATAAAAACCGAGCACCCTCCTTCCGAATTACATTATTTACCATACTTGCTGGTTATAATTGGTGGACAAGAATTCGTTATATGAAATGATTAACCAGAGAAGGGGGACAAGCATGCTGGAGAAGTTCGAGATTTATCCTTACCAGAGAATTGCCGAAACGCTTCTTAAGAAACCTCGTAGAAAGCGCAAAATTGGTTTTAAGTATTGGA
Organism: Syntrophomonadaceae bacterium; assembly: GCA_028686565.1. GTDB lineage: Bacteria > Bacillota > Syntrophomonadia > Syntrophomonadales > Syntrophomonadaceae > JAQUBU01. The sequence goes on along the minus strand of JAQUBU010000162.1, from coordinate 2,454 downwards.
ACAAATTGCCGAAGCATTTTAGCTTAACATCAAAAATGATAACGGTACTAAAAACGATCCCCAGTATAGAGAATTTGTTACTATGTATTGCTATGCTCTTAATGTCCAGAGCATTTGTATTAAGTGACCTGCTGCCTTTTGGCTATGCATTTTTTACGGCTTTTGGATATCGTGACCGCAACCGTTCCTTGTTGTTGCTGATATTTTCCATCATCGGCTTTTCCACTGTTTTAAGCGGTCTCGGCCTGGGGTCTAATATTTTAACTTTATTAATTCTAATGGGAGTTATTAATTACATAACAATACCTTTGGATAAGAACTGTTGGATTTTGCCTCTTTTAACCGCGAGTGTAATATTTGTAGTCAAAAGTCTCGCGGTACTTTTTACGGGCATGTCTTTTTATCAGGAAATGGTAGTTACATTCGAGGCTATGATCGCCGGGGTGCTAACCTTTGTATTGCTGGTGGTCAGTGATGCTGTAAAACAAAGAAAAACACTGGATAGTTTTAAATTTGAAGATATTGTTGCCTTTATGGTATTAGGAATAGGGATAATAATGGGTATAGGTCAGGTAAATTTGGCCGGTTTAAGCTTGAGCGGCATTGTATGCCGTTTAGGTATACTGGTAGCTGCCTTCCTATGGGGAAGCCCAGGAGGAACCATGGTAGGTGTAATGACCGGAATTATACCATCAGTTTCCTCCAGTGTATTTACCCAAACACTGGGCATTTATGCCTTTTCGGGATTGCTTGCCGGTCTGTTCAGGAATTTCGGAAGATTGGGAGTAATTATTGGTTTTATGTTGGGCAACCTGGCATTATCTATGTTTTTATCCCAAACCCAGGCAACTATTTTGGGTATATGGGAGACTGGCATAGCCTGTTTGATCTTTAGCATTTTGCCAGCCTCTCTTAAGGAGAAAATGCCGCTTGAGTCGTTGGGGCCGATTAATAATGACAGTGAAATACCAGTTTTTGATACCCGTATTAAAGAAAATGCCCGCAACCAAATACAGAATCTGGCCACCGTTTTTGATGAGTTAAGCAGCACCTTCGCAGGGGAGGTGGAAATGAAGCGCAGAAGCAAACCCGTAGCCTGTTTGAATTATCTCTATGAGCAGGTTTCGCGCAACTTCTGTAATGACTGTTCCCGCTACAATACCTGCTGGGGCAAGGAATGCTACGATACCTCGCAGCATATGCTGGACCTCTTCACCATGGTTGAAGCTGGAGGAGAACTTGATTACGAAAAATGCCCCCGGGATTTTAAGCGCCGCTGTATTCAATCCCGGGATATGGTAAAAACAATCAATTACCTTTTTGACCGCCTGCGGATCAATGAATACTGGTCAGAAAAGCTTGATGAATCGCGGGATTTGGTGGCAACCCAATTAAAAGGAGTCAGTCAGGTAATTAAAGGTTTAGCTAAAGAAATTGATATAAATACTGAAGTGGATTTAGCGCTGCGAGTGCTTTTATTGCAGGAAAACAAGCGTCTGGGCTTGAATCTGCGCGATATTACACCTTTAAAAAGTGCACGGGGGGAATTGTGTTTGAATGTGATAATGGATGCCTGTTCTGATGGAACGCACTGTCAAACAACTATTGCTCCTGCAATATCTGGAGTCCTGGGTTACAAAGTGGAGATTTCCCGGAAGAATTGTCCGCGCCTTAAAGGAAGAGGACAATGTGAGTTCTCTTTATTACGAGCTTTTAATTACAAAGTATCAACGGGAACTGCTCAGGTTGGCAAAGAGACGGTTTGCGGAGATAGCTATACGATTAGCAATTTAAACGAGGGCAAATTATTGATAGCCTTAAGCGATGGAATGGGGGTTGGTGAGAAAGCTTGCAATGAAAGTCAGGCAACTGTCAGGTTGTTGGAGAATTTGCTCAACAGCGGTTTTGATCGTGAGATAGCTCTTAATACGATCAACTCGGTCTTGCTCTTGCGTTCCGGCAGTGAAATCTTTTCGACTCTGGATATGATTGTGTTTGATTGTTATACAGGGGAAGTTGATTTTATAAAAGTTGGCAGTGCACCTTCATTCATAAAAAGGGGGAAAAAGGTGGGGATGGTCATATCAAACTCCCTGCCTATAGGAATTATGGACAATGTCGATATGGTCAGTGAAACCAGAATGCTGGTCCCGCGAGACATTCTGGTTATGCTCAGTGACGGTGTGCTCGATGTGTCCAGGCAAAAGGCCGGTGAACAATGGATACCCGATTTACTGAGTTCGTATAATGGCAAGGAACCCCAGGAACTGGCAGAACTTATTATCAATCGGGCTCTGGGTATGACAAAGGGGCAGCCAGCCGATGACATGACAGTTATCTGCATTTACATTGATCTGGCATGACGGGGCTGACAAGGGGGGCTGACAAGGGGGGCTGACAAGGGGGGCTGACAAGGGGGGCTGACAAGGGGGGCTGACAAGGGGGGCTGACAAG
>JAQUBU010000161.1 GCA_028686565.1 Syntrophomonadaceae bacterium | reverse complement strand
CGCTTCTATCGCTCGCAATTAGTCATGCAGCAAAGCTGCACCACGATAAACAAAAGCTTTAGAGCGTTTTTCATTTACGTAATCAATTACTGGGGAAGATTGCCGCGCTGCGCTCGCAATGACAGGTTGGCGCTGCGCTCGCAATTCTCACGGGTATTTAACCCGCCACGATAAACGAAAAGCGTCAGACCGTTTTCATTTACGTAATCAATTACCGGGGAAGATTGCCGCGCTGCGCTCGCAATGACAGATACGCTAGTTTCATAGCAATGACAAGTACGCTAGTTTCATAGCAATGACAGGGCGATGGCACTTCGCCTGCAATGACATTTCAGCAGCTACCGTACTATATCGTATTTAAGCATCAGAAGAAACTACGCAGTAGTTTCAACATACTGCTGCAACGAGGCAGCGCCTCGTTAGAACCCGCCGCCTGTTTTATTAATAGTAACCCGACCACTTAAAGAAGCGGGGGACATCATTTCGCCTCGTATATTTTCTTAATCGCCTCTGTTAGTACTCTTTTTCCCGCTTTTTAAGAATCCTGAACAAACAGGCACATTCTCACATTTTCAAACCCAAATTATCCCAGTAATGATTATTAACTTACCTGCAGTTGCTCCATTTTCCTTATGTCCTGTGCGAGACTGGCGAACATGGCAGGTGTCAGGGACTGTTCGCCGTCTGACAAAGCCTGTTCCGGATTTTGATGCACCTCTATCATCAAGCCATCTGCTCCGGCAGCTATAGCCGCCCTGGCAACCGGGGCTACCAGCGATCTTCTTCCGGTGCCGTGACTGGGATCTACCAATACCGGTAAATGCGACAATTCTTTTACCAGCGCAACTGCTGCAATATCTACGGTATTGCGCATCATTTTTTCAAAGGTTCTTATCCCCCGCTCGCAGAGAATGACCTTGTCGTTGCCGGCATTCAGAATATACTCACAGGCCAGCAGCCATTCTTCAACCGTAGCGGCCAATCCCCTTTTAAGAATAACTGGTTTTCGGCTTCTTCCCACTTCCTTTAACAAAGAAAAGTTTTGCATATTGCGGCTGCCAATCTGAATAATATCACAATAATACATAACTTTATCCAGATCGCGCGGGTCCAGTACTTCTGTAACCACTGGCAGTCCGGTTATCTCACGAGCTTCAGCCAGAATTTTAAGCCCTTCTTCTTCCAGTCCGGCAAAAGAATAGGGGGAGGTTCGAGGTTTATACGCACCTCCACGCAGGATATGCACTCCCATGTCCTTAATCAGCATGGCAATCTCCAGATATTTCTTTCTGGATTCTACCGAACAAGGTCCGGCGATTATAGTGCAGCTGCCTGTTCCTATGCTTATCTCCCCATTGCGGGAAGGTATTTTTATTTGAGTATTGCTTGATTGCTCCTGACGAGCAGCCAATTTATATGCTGGCATATGCATCCTCCTTATGCCTTCGCTCCCGCTTTCAACTCTGCGACAGCTTGCTGAAGAATTCCTGGCAGTAATGCCGGCCTTGATTCATACTCCTCAATCAACTGGGCAAAGTAGCTGCCCACGACCACTCCGTCAGCATAAGAATGAAAGGCCTTTAACTGTTCCGGCCTGGAGATGCCAAAACCCAGTTCCAACGGCGCGTCAGTACAGGCTTTGACTCTTTGCAAATAAGTCTGGATTTCCTTTTCAGGCAAAGACCTAACCCCGGTAACCCCGCGCACCGAAACACAGTAAATAAAAGCCGGCTTCATCTCGGCTGCCATTTGCAGGCGTTCATCACTGCTGCTGGGTGCTACCATAGGAATTGCCTCAATACCAGTATTTGCAAATATCTTCATTTCGTCCATAGGCACATCAGGAACTATAAGCGCCTTAATTCCTGCACTTTTAACTTCCTGGCAAAACTTATCCAATCCCATTTTATATATAGGGTTAAAGTACGAGAATAAAATCAGCGGCATATGACACACGTCACTTACCTTGTGGGCAAATTCCAGGCTCCGTCTCAGATTCAAGCCCCGGGCGGTTCCCCGGTGATGAAAGCGTTCAATGGTTGCTCCGTCAGCCAGGGGATCGGTAAAAGGTGATCCCAGTTCCAGAAGATCACATCCCCCTTGTTCCATGGCTTTTAAACAATCCAGACAGAGCTTTTCATCAGGCAGTGCCGCCATCACAAAGGCAATCAGTGCCATTTCTTTTCTATTTTTAAGCTCTTGAAGTTTATCTCTAATTTCCATGTTTTTCACCTCCCAAGTAGCGGATTACCTCTTCGGCATCCTTGTCACCGCGGCCGGACAGATTGATAACCACTGTATCACCGGCGTTTAACTCTTTGCCTATTTTCAAGGCATAAGCCACTGCATGGGCACTCTCCAAGGCAGGAATTATCCCTTCCAGCTCGCTCAGTTTTTGAAAAGCTTCTATTGCTTCCTTGTCATTTACATGAACATATTTAACGCGCTTTGCTTCATTCAGATAAGCATGTTCCGGTCCCACTCCCGGATAATCCAGTCCCGCCGATACCGAGTGTGTATCCAGGATTTGCCCGTTTTCATCCTGCAAAAGGCGGCTGAAAGCCCCGTGCAGTATGCCGTCGCTTCCTTCGGAAAGTGTGGCGCAGTGCTTTCCGTCAACGATTTCCATCCCCCCGGCTTCCACTCCTGTCAAAACAACCGGGTCCTTGAGAAACGGATAAAAAACTCCCATCGCATTGCTGCCCCCGCCTACGCAAGCCACAATATGAGAAGGCAACCGTCCTTCCTGCTCAAGAAATTGGGCGCGCAGTTCTTTGCCGATTATAGATTGAAAATTTCTGACTATCATGGGATAGGGATGAGGCCCTACCACCGAACCGATTACCATATGGGAGTAATCGAAGCTCTGGATATAATCCCGAAAGGCTTCATTGGTAGCATCCTTCAAGGTTTGGCTGCCTTTCTTTACCTCTTTAACCTCGGCACCCAGGATTCGCATACGAAAAACATTCAAACTCTGCCGCTCCATATCCTTGCTTCCCATATGGACCGTGCACTTCAAGCCCAGAACGGCTGCCGCTGTAGCTGTAGCAACCCCATGCTGACCTGCCCCCGTTTCAGCTATCAATCGTTCCTTGCCCATTCTTTTCGCCAGCAAGGCCTGCCCCATGGTGTTGTTGATTTTATGTGAACCGGTATGGTTGAGGTCTTCTCTTTTCAAAAATATTCTGGCTTTTCCAGCCATTTTGCTTAAAGCAGGTGCGAAATAGACCGGGGTTTCCCGGCCAACATAATTTTTCATGAAATAAGCCAATTCTTCATTGAATTCCGGATCGTGCTGAATCTTAGCATATGCCTTTTCTATCTGCTGGAGAGCCGGGATAAGAGTTTCCGGAACAAATTTACCCCCGTACCTCCCGTAATAACCTTTAGAGTCTGGATACATTTATATCAACCTCCTTAACTTTCCTGATAAACTGCTCAATTAATAACGGGTCTTTTCCGCCCTGCGGGTATTCCACACCGCTGGAAACATCCACAGCCATTGGTCTTACTTTCGCGATGGCATGGCCAACATTTTCCTGGTTAAGTCCCCCGGCCAGAATAAAATTCTCCCAGCCTCTGGTACCATCCAGCCATTCCCAGCGGAAAGCTTTTCCCGTACCGCCCATGGCGTCATTGCTGTATGCATCAAATAGATAGGCCTGCGGTCGCCATCGCCGGACCTCCTCCGGATCCACCGGCCCTTTTAGCCTAAAGCTCTTGATTACGGGAAGCATTAGCTCTTCCAGATACTCCGGCGGCTCTTCGCCATGCAACTGCACCATGTCCAGAAAGCAGGTCCTGGCTATATGCTTAAGATTATCTATTTTTTCATCAACAAATACGCCGATTTTCACTATGCTTCTCCCTAATTCCATATTGAGTGCTGCTGCTTTTTCAACATCAATTTGCCGGGATGAAGCTGCAAAGACCTCCCCAATTGCCCAGGCACCTGAATCAATGGCAGCCAGAGCTTCATTTAGGGTTTTAATCCCACATATCTTAACTTTGGTCACCATTCATCAACTCCCGGTAAAATATTAATTCCCGTAATCTTGCTCCCGGGTTCGGGGAGCTCACCAGAGCCTCGCCTACCAAAGCTCCATTAAATCCTTGTTTTTCAAGCAAAATCATGTCTTCGGCGCTCTTGATGCCGCTCTCGCTAATCTTGATAAATGAATCCGGGATTATTTCAGCCAGCTTTAAGCTGGTTTTTATATCAACCGTAAAATCCTTGAGATTGCGGTTGTTTACTCCTATCATACGAACCGGCAAATCAAGAGCCGTTTTCAACTCCTGCTTGTCGTGAACTTCCAGCAGAGCTTCCATTCCCAATTCCCGGCTTTTTTCACTCAGAGCCAAGAGACTTTTATAATCATGCAAAGCAGCGATTAATAATACTAAATCGGCTCCCAGTTGCAGTGATTCATATAATTGAATCTCATCAATAATAAAATCCTTGCGTAAAACCGGCAGTTTTACTTCTTCTTTGACCGCCGCCAGGTATTCGCCGCAACCCTGGAAAAACTGTCTATCGGTTATGACCGAGATGACTGCCGCTCCATTCCCGGCATATTCTGCGGCCAGATTCCGGGGGTTGAAATCCTCGCATAAAACTCCTTTGGAGGGTGAGGCTTTTTTGATTTCGGCAATAACCTTTACAAAGGGCTGGTTTCCCTTAAAGACTGCCAGCGGGTCCCCCTTAGTTATGCGCGGCCGAACTTTATCCAAATCAATTGAAGTCCTCAATTCATTGACCTCACCTATTTTAGCTTCAGCAATGCGCTTTAACATCCCAGAACTCCGTCCCGGCTGCAGCTGATCATAGCCTGCAGAGTATTATGGGCTTTGCCTGAATCTATAGCTTCAGCAGCCAATTGTATTCCTTCCGCTATATCTTTGCCCCGTCCGGCAGCCATAAGGGCTGCACCAGCATTTAGGAGAACTGTATCTCTATATGGTCCGGTTTCACCTGCCAGGACACCGTGGATAATCATGGCATTGGTTTGAGCATTGCCACCTTTGATACTATCCAGTTGATAGTGGGCAAATCCCAGTTCAGCAGGATCGATATCATAGATTTTGTCGCCTGCGATTCCCACATCATGAACCCGGGTTTTGCAGCTCGGGCTGATCTCGTCCATACCATTGGCCGCGCATACAACCAGAGCTCTTTTTCTGCCCTGATCATTAAGGCTTCCTGCTACTGCTTCCTGCAAACTCGCATCAGCTATCCCTAATACCTGAAAAGCCAACGGATAGGGATTTAAAAGCGGGCCCAAAAAGTTAAATATGGTGGCAATCCCGATTGATCTCCGCAAAGGTCCGACCTGCTTGAGAATGGGATGAAAATTAGGGGCAAAGAGAAATGTAATTCCGGCATTGTCCAGTAAACGCCGGGCTTCATCAGGCCTAAGCTGTATATTGACTCCCAGTGCTTCCAGCATATCAGCACTGCCTACACTGCCTGTTACGGCTCGGTTGCCATGTTTGGCAACCGGCACCCCGCAACTGGCTACTACCAGCGCGGCTGCCGTTGATATATTAAAAGTACCCAGACCATCTCCGCCAGTACCAACGATATCCATAAGTTCA
>JAQUBU010000160.1 GCA_028686565.1 Syntrophomonadaceae bacterium | reverse complement strand
CTGGCGTGCACTATAGCTTTTACCTCCCAGATAAACCGCATCCGCACCATTGCCCATTGCCGCCAAAAAAGCTTCCCAACTCCCTGCGGGAGCTAATAGTTCCATTATTAGCAATACCTCCTATTTTGGCTGAAGAAAAGGCGAGCTTAACTCGCCTTTGAAATATTATCGTATAATATTATCTTACACAAATACTTTAAGTATAATACTATTTTAGAGGATTGCCGTTTTTCCATTCCCCTGCAAAAGCGGGGCTTCCATCTTCATAATATGATGTTCCCAAGCCTTCTCTCTTGCCATTTTTCCATTCACCCTCATACCAGAGATTAAGATTGGCATAGTATAGTTTTCCCTGTCCATGGGGCTGAGAATCTTTCCATTCACCTTCATAGATTCTCCCGTCCTTGTAATAGGCCCTGCCTGTACCATCAGGCTTTCCGTCCTTTAAATCACCATCATAAGCCACACTGAAACCACCTTGTTGGAGGATGTCATTAAACAACTTGCCTTTGTATTGTTTCATTTTCCCCATATGTATACCCCCTTATTTTCAGTAATAGTAATGAACTGTGATATTACATTTATTATATCATATGTCTTTAATATACAGGAGCCTATAAATTAGCGTAAATACTGCTCTCAACAAATATACGGGCTATATCCGGATCAAACTGGGTACCTGAATTATTAATAATTTCCTGATTCGCAGCCTCCTGCGGGAACCTATTTTTACCTCATTATATTCATTTTTCATTTTATTATTGGGCTTATCAACTTGAACCTCTGCTTCTCTGGACCCTTATCAATCCAGAGCAAGGTATTATCTTTATCCCTTCTCGCTCTATTTCATCAAGCAAAAGGTTCATTCCCAGCGAATCACTGGCCATATGTCCAGTAATTATTACATTAATATGATTATCCTTGGCAGCCAAACGATGCTTTTCAGTCATATGCATACACAACATGGTTCCAACACCTGCTTGGGCGAGCTTTTCATAAGCTTTATCCGAGCCGGATGTTCCACCCGTCATTTTCACGAATATTTTGCCTGCCTTCCTTTTCTTGTCCCCTGTTAATATCCTTGCACCGGCTTTAAGGTGCCGGGCTTTGCTGTATTCCGGTTCTTCTTGGAGTATATCTATTATATCTCCCACTGTAGTAATCTTGTTCTGTTCCAGCAATAGCTCAAGAAAATCATTTACCATATTATCGGCGGGTGAATGAACACACATAAACGGAAAATCCAGCAAGCGGGCAGCATCAACAGCACGCTGGTGATTTAGAGGCATGAGTCCCCTCTGCACTTCAGATATCCGTGATGCCATTATACCCTCTGCGATATTAATTGGAACTCCTGCCTTTTCCAACATGTCAGCTTGAACCCGCATTACTCCATGAAGTCCAGCTTGAGCTATTCCTTCTGGATGATGCGCCAGAATCAGATCAATCTTTTCTCCTTTTTCCCGCAGTCTGTCAGCCAGGAGAATCTCCGGAGTTTCAATATCTATTCCGCATAGAATGCTGTCAATTTCCTCTTCACCGGAACCAAATAGTATTCGCGTATCGTTATAGGGGTTATCCAGCCTTTCTTGATCATAAATCAGCTTTTCATCCTCATTCAGTTTTTCAAAATCCCGTTTTTGTTCATCCAAAAATATGTCGAGATATTGACCGCGCGGATCATACTTTTTTCCCAAAGTAACCGCCAAATCATATATATTACTAAGTTTCATTTCTACTCCCCCTGCTTCCTCAAATCAAGTGCTGCTATTTTATCTTCCAGACCTTCAATTTTACTGCCAAGCAGATCCAGACTTTCTTCGATATTCTGCAATAACTGTGATAATTGCAATGCTTCACCAAGTATTACATCATCTTTCTGTTGGGCAAAAAATTCCTTGCGGGATTGATTTCCTATCGTTAGTGTTGCTCCTTGATCCTCAGGCGGCTTTATTCCCAAATCACGGCAGGTAACGGGTTCATCCTCTTCATTCATTATTACGCTAAAACCTCCGCATGATTCAAGTATACCTTTTTCCACCTCGGCAATATTTCTAATTCCGCGTTTTCGTAATTCCTGCAGAAGATCATCCAGATTAAACTTCTCTTTCGCCATGTTCTCCTTTACTATTTTGCCGTTATCAATAAGAATTACTGGTTTTCCAGTTATTAGCTGGGATAAAGTCTGATTTTTCAAGGCAAGATATCCCATGAGATATTCCAAAATTGCCAGCGTAGCTAGTATTACTATTCCTTCATAGTATGGTATGCTTTTGTCCAAGGCAACTGATACTACAGTATGGCCTACCCCGGTCATTACCACAAAATCAAAAGGGCCAAGTTCCCCCAGGGCTCTCTTGCCTAATACACGTATCATTAGCAACGCCAGAAAATACATGCCTACGGCACGCAAGGCAAAAATCATCATGATATGCTCCTCCTAAATCAGAAAAGCTCATTAGCCTTCAAAAGGATTCTGATTTAGTATTGAGCCACTATCACAATCTTTATTCCCGCAAGTAATTAAACAAAGCCTCTTTTTCCCAGGTATTAACAACATCTTCCGGAGCAAGCCATCCGCGCCGGGCACTTGTTACTCCATAACGCATCAGGCCCAGGTCCTGTTTATGGTGTGCATCGCTATTGACGGCCATTTTGATGCCCATCTCTTTGGCTTGCCGAGCAATATTCTCATCAATATCGAGACGATCCGGATGAGCGTTGATTTCCAGTATAGTATTGTTTTTGGCTGCTGTTTCCAAAATTCTATCCAGATCCAATTCATAAGCACTGCGGCGATTTAACAATCGTCCTGTAAGGTGAGCAATTATATCGACATGTTTGTTTTTAGCAGCCTGCATAATTCTTTCACTCTGTTTTTCCTTATCAAGTTTAAAGTTACTATGAACGGAGGCAATTACAACATCCAAACCTTTTAACAATTCGTCATCATAGTCCAAGCTGCCGTCTTTTAATATATCGACTTCGCTGCCTCTTAATATTTGAAAATCTTCTTCTTCTTCATTCAGCTTATCTATAACAAGTTGCTGGGTCCTAATTCTCTCTTCATTCAATCCTCCGCTGATAGCCAGGGACTTGGAATGATCAGTTATGGCTATATAAGAGTAGTTTAGGGATTTAGCAGCAGCTGCCATTTCCTTAATCTCGTGAGCACCATCGCTCCAATTGGAATGAATATGCAAATCACCTTTAATATCTTCAATGCTAAGCAATGGGGATAATTTATGAGCAGCAGCCAACTCTATTTCTCCACAATTTTCCCTTAGTTCGGGGGGGATATAATCCATCCCCAGATGATTATAAAAATCATTTTCATTATTAATTTCAAGCAGGGGGGAGTACCGGATATCTTCAAATAGTATCTGGCGATGAGCTTTGGAACCGGTGGTCCAAACCATGGAGCTAAAATAATCTTGCGGAGGAACTATGATTACTTCGAATTCTATATGGTGAGTCAGTAAACCCTTAATACAGGAGGGGTCGTTTTCCAATATCTTTACCAGGCCTTTATAACTGTTTACTTTTTGCAGGACTTCCAGATAAGAAACGGAACAAACCAAAATGTCAATATCACTAACCAGGGACTTACCTCGGCGAATGCTGCCCACTATACTGGCTTTCTCCACCGCTTTTGATTCCAATAAAAAATCTCGAAAATTCTCAGCCAGGGGTAGCGCTAATCCCAAAGTAACCTTACCCCCGTTTTGCCGAAGCAGTTCCATCCCTTTTTTTATGTTATACTCAGTTTTCCCTCCCATACCGGGAAGGTTTCTAATCTTGCGTTCTTCAGCAGCCTGTAACAGATCATCTAAATTATCAATGCCCAGCTGCTCATAAATGGTTTTAACCGTTTTATGACCAATACCAGGCAAAGAAAGCATCTCGAGAACCCCTGCCGGCACCTCATCAGTCAGACGTTCATAATACTCACATCTTCCTTTTTCAATCATCTCTTCAATCTTGGCTTTTACCGCTTTGCCAACTCCGGGAATTTCTTTGATGCGGTTCGCCTCTTTAAGAGTATTTATATCTTCGTCAAGGTGATATATAGAATTGGCGGCTTTGCGATAGGTTTGTATTTTAAAGGGATTTTCATTTTTAATCTGCAGAATATCCGCTATCCGATCCAGAATTATAGCGACTTCACGATTAGTCATTATTTATCCCATCCTGTTTTTCTTCTCTTCTTCGAGGGACTTGACCATTTCATCATAATCCTCCTGAAGTTTATTCAGTTCATCTGCCAGGTTGAGTGCTGTCAATACTGCGATCTTGGTATTCGATAAATTGAAATTGCGCTGTTGCACCATTTTCATGCGTCTATCAACATAAGATGCCAGCATCTCCATGTATTCCGGGCTTTCATTGCCCTTCACAATATAGTCTTCGCTAAATATTGATACTATAACCTTATTATAATTAGATTTCTTCTCGTCCATAATATAACGCCCCCCTATTCTAGCAGTAATACAATATTTCTATATTAAACCTTTTTTTCCTGCAAAGAAAGAAAACTCGGCTTAAAGCCGAATCTGAAATAATTTCTATTGTTTTGTGTAAATTATACATCACTACCCATGAAGTTTGTTAATTGATGAATTTTTTATAAACCACTCTTCCATATGCAATGACTGCTCAAGCATGCGTAGAACCGGGCCTGAGCCCGGTTCCAAATCAGTTTTGCTTTTTGCTTCTTTCCATTCGCGCTTGTCTGGCTATCCGGTTCAGGTCTATACGACTGCCCTGTACCATATAGACTACCATCTCGGCCAGGTTGGTAGCGTGATCGCCAGTTCTTTCAATATGCCCGGCCACCAGCAGCAGTGCGGTAGCTTGGGGGATATTTTTGGGGTCCTGCATCATATAGGATAGCAGTTCCCGGAATATCTGGTCGTAAAGCCCATCAATTTCTTCTTCCATAGGTATCAGAGTCATAGCCAGGTCCACATCTTCATTAATAAAAGCATTGAGGGCAGTTTCCACCATATTTTGAACTATTTTGCCCATACGGGGAATGTCAATCAGAGGCTTTATATAGGTCTGCTCGTAAAGGTCGTTAGTAACATGAGCAATATCCTCAGCATGATCCGCCATTCTTTCAATATCCACTATTATGCGCAAAGCTGTACCAATCAACCGTAAATCTCCCGCCATCGGTTGTTTCAAAGCCAAAATCCCCAAAGACTTTCGCTCAATCTCCAATTCCATCTGATCAATCAAATCGTCGTTTTCTATTACTTCCCGGGCCATTTCCAGGTTTTTGTCCACCAGGGACTTGACTGATTTGAATAACTGCTCTTCCAATAGCCGGCCCATTTTTAAAATATCTTCTTTTAATTTTTCCAACTCACATCTAAGCGGTTCGTTCACCATATTTTCATCCTCCTTTTTATCCAAATCTGCCGGTTATATAATCTTCAGTCCTATTATCACGAGGATTAACAAACAATTCATCAGTACGATTGAATTCCACCAGCTTGCCGTTCAGGAAAAATCCGGTATAATCCGAAACCCGAGCAGCCTGCTGCATATTATGGGTTACTATTACAATAGTATAATAGTTTTTTAATTCAGCTATGAGA
>JAQUBU010000159.1 GCA_028686565.1 Syntrophomonadaceae bacterium | reverse complement strand
GCATAGCCGACATGAGGGTGTTTGAACATCAGGTGCCGGGGGGAATGATTTCCAACCTTTATTCCCAGTTGGAGGAACAAAAGGCATCACACCGGATTGATGAGGTTTTACAGGAAATACCTAAAGTCAGAGAAGATATGGGCTTTCCTCCCTTGGTCACTCCCACCAGCCAGATTATAGGTATTCAGGCGGTATTAAATGTATTGATGGGAGAAAGATACAAACTTTGTCCTGGCGAAGTCAAAGATTATGTAAGAGGATTTTATGGCAAGCCGGCAGTTGAAATCGCAGATGAGATCCGCCGCAAAGTAATTGGCGATGATGCCGTTATTACCGTGCGGCCAGCTGAACTCCTGGACCCGGTTTGGGAAAAAGCAAAGCTTGAAACGGCAGAATGGGCTGAAAGCGAAGAAGATATCTTGACATATGCCCTGTTTCCACAAGTGGCGTTAAAGTTTTTTGAATATCGCAAGACAAGAGGAAATGAGGATATTCCCCAAATACTATCCACAGACGAACTTAGTGACGATTTAATTAACGAGCAGAACCAGGTTGTCAGGACACCGGCAGCCCGGGTGAGGAGAAGACCAACTCGTGGGGGAGATGAAGACATGAATATTGATGAAATAAGAGAGTTAATACTACTAATAGACCAGAGCAGCATAGCTGAATTGGAAGTTCAAAAAGATGATTATCGTTTGAGATTGCGCAAAGCAGCCAGTTCAACAACGGAAATACCTGATAATACTGCAGCAGCTGCTGTAACTGCTCCTAAAGCAATAGCTGAAGTGCCTGGCCAGAGCAGCGAGGGTGAGGATATTGCCGAGATACTGTCCCCGATGGTAGGGACATTTTATGCGGCGCCGTCACCGGATTCGGAGCCTTATGTTAAAGCAGGAGATCATGTAGAACCGGGTCAAACCCTTTGCATCCTGGAAGCAATGAAACTGATGAATGAAATAAAGACGGAATTTGCCGGAACCATTATCGATATAGTAGTGGAAAACGGCCAGGCAGTTGAATATGGTCAGACATTGTTCCTGATAGCCAAAGACTAGAGGTGATAAATTGTTTGCAAAAATATTAGTCGCTAATCGCGGAGAAATAGCACTCCGGATTATCAGGGCTTGTAAAGAAATGGGTATAAGCAGTGTGGCTGTCTATTCGGCGGCTGATCGTGATAGCTTGCACGTTCAAGTGGCTGACGAAGCTGTATGTATAGGTGCTGCACCAGCGCGACAGAGTTATTTAAGCATATCCAATATTTTAGCCGCAGCGCAAAATACCGGGGCTGAAGCAATTCACCCCGGTTACGGATTTATGGCCGAGAACTCGCACTTTGCCGGGCTTTGTTCCAATTATGGACTGAAATTTATTGGACCAATGCCTGAAGTAATTGATTTAATGGGTGATAAAGTAAAAGCCCGGGAATTGGTTAAAAGTGTTGGAGTGCCTCTGGTGCCAGGCAGTGACGGGGCGGTAAACTCGTATAATGATGCACTGAAGGTAGCCCAAGAAATAGGTTATCCGGTGATGATTAAGGCTTCCGCAGGGGGGGGCGGAAAAGGCATGAGGCTGGCCCACAATGAAGCATCATTAAAGAATGCTTTGGAAACAGCCAAAATGGAAGCTGCCGCGGCTTTTGGCAATGATGAAATTTATCTTGAGAAATATATCGAAGAACCTCGCCATATTGAATTTCAGATTTTAGCTGATGAATATGGTAATATAATTCATCTGGGTGAAAGAGACTGCTCATTACAAAGGCGTAACCAAAAGCTATTGGAAGAGGCTCCTTCACCGCTGCTTGATCAAGCACTTCGGCAACAAATGGGTCAGGTAGCAGTTGAGGCGGCTCGTGCTGCCAACTACTGCAGTGCAGGAACTGTGGAATTCCTGGTTGATAAACAAAAAAACTTCTATTTCATTGAAATGAATACCCGGGTACAGGTTGAGCATCCAGTGACTGAAATGGTCACCGGAATTGATATTGTCAAGGAACAAATTAAAATAGCAGCAGGGGAACATCTTGGCTATAAACAGGAAGATATACAGATTCGCGGGGCAGCTATGGAATGCCGTATTAATGCCGAAGACCCGGCCTTTGATTTCAGACCGTCACCAGGAAAAGTCGGGCAGTATATAATACCTGGGGGCCCAGGTGTCAGAGTAGATTCCTCCGTATATTCCGGCTATACTATTCCGCCCTTTTATGATTCAATGGTAGCCAAGCTCATTGTTTGGGGACAAGATCGTAATGAGGCTATAGCCCGAATGAAAAGGGCATTGGGTGAGTTTAAAGTGGAGAACATAAAGACTACTATTCCTTTTCATCTGCAAGTGCTGGACAATGCTTTTTTCCAGCGGGGGGAAGTATATACCAACTTTATTCAGCGCCGCATGGGAGGACAGGGTTAAATTAATTTGATAAATACAGTGTTACTCTGGTAAAATAAGAAAACTAAAAATTTTTATATGGAGGTAGGTAATTATGGAAGGGCAGAAGCCAGAAATTACCAATGAATTTGGTACTATCAGGATTGCTGATGAAGTTGTTTCAACAGTTGCAGGATTGGCAGCCATCGATGTTGAGGGTATTGTTGCTCTCAGTGGCGGATGGGGAACTGATTTGGTCGAGAAACTGGGCAGAAAAAACTATGGCAAAGGCATAAAAGTAGAAGTTGCTGATGATCAGACCAAAATTGATATATTTACAGTGGTTGAATTTGGTTACCCAATTCCCCAGGTAGCTCAGAATGTGCAGAAGGAAGTCAAGCTGGCCGTAGAAACTATGACCGGGCTAACTGTTTCATCGGTAAATGTACACATTGTTTCAGTATCTATAAAGAGAGCTCCTGGACAGGATGACGATATGGGTTCTGAATTTACAATGGAATAGTCAGGATTTCTTTGTTTATGCTAACCCCCTGCCTATACAGGGGGTTATCTGTATTATTTTAATATGAATAGAGGTGGAATAATGGAAAAGACCTGGCGTCTGGTTTTGTTTCTATACAACCTCTTATTGGCATGTCTGGCAGGGATTGTAGTTGCTGCAGCAGCAGGCAGGCCTGAACCGCTGTATTATATAAGATTGGCTTTATCTACTCCCCAAAATAGGGTAGTGCTTGGTACTATTGCCATCTTGATATTGGTTTTAGCCTTGTTTTTATTATTCGCGGGAATTAAACGGACAAGCAAGCCGGACGAAACGATTCTGGTTAAAAGCGAATTAAATGGACAAGTATCCATTACGGTTCCAGCCATCAAGCTTATCATAATGAGAGCAGTGAAAAAGGTTGAAGGAGTAAGAGATATACGCCCTGCAGTAAGCAATGCTCAGGACGGGTTGGTGGTATACCTTCATATGATGATTAATCCTGAACATAACGTACCTGAAATGAGCAGAAAATTGCAGGAGGTTGTAAAGCAATACCTTGAGGAAATAGGCGGTCTTCAGGTTTCTGAAGTCAAGGTACTGGTTGATGATTTCAATGTTGCCCAAAAGTCCACTTCTTAAGGAGGCAACCGTATGTGGGAGAAACTATTTCTGATTATAATTGAAGAACATCGCGGGAAAGCCATAGGCATTATTCTGGGGCTGCTAGCTGGTATTCTAGTCATGACTTACGGTGTCTGGAAAACCATATTTATTATTCTTTGTATTGCAATGGGGTATTTTATTGGTAAGAGGCTTGATGAAAACCAGAGCTTTGATAGTTGGCTAAAAAAAGTGTTTAAGGATAAACAGCAATAGCTGGAAGGAAGATTTACTTTTGAGCAGGAGAAAAGCGCGGGAGATCGCATTTAAGGTTATATTCCAATTTGATCAGGTGCAGGCAGAACCTCGTAAAGCCTTTGATAATCTCATTGAAAGTGAAAAACTGGCCCAAAGGGATCAAAGCTTTTCATGGGAACTGGTAGAAGGAGTTCTCCAGAAAATGCCGGTTATCGACAGCAAGATTGCCAGCTATTCAAGGGATTGGGCAGTGGATAGAATGGCATCAGTTGATCGCAATATAATGCGGCTGGCTGGATATGAGATTATGTATACTGATCATTCGGAGCCGGTAGTGGCTATTGATGAAGCTATTGAAATTGCCAAAAGATATGGAGATGAAGGATCGGCAAGTTTTGTTAATGCTATTTTGGATAAGTTGCTGGGTGATAAAGCATGACCTGCTTCTTAGGCATAGACAGCAGTGCTTACACAACATCGCTGGCTATTGTTGACGAAAATTATAATATCATAGCTGATGAAAGAATACCGTTGCAGGTTGCACAAGGGAATAGAGGGTTACGACAATCGGAAGCCTTATTCCTGCATGTTAAGAACCTGCCTTTTTTATTTGCCAATATAAAAGCACATCTTAAAAGCGAAATTGCTGCTCTGGCAGTAAGTGCTTTCCCCAGGCGTGCGGAAGACAGCTATATGCCGGTATTTCTGGCCGGGGTTTCCCAGGCCCAGGTTTTAAACGCTTTTAGCCGGCTTCCTTTGCATAAGATAAGTCATCAGGAAGGCCATATCATGGCCGGGCTCAAGGAGAGCCAGGAGCTTATGCAAAAAGGTGAATTTTTAGCAGTTCATTTTTCTGGCGGTACATCCGAATTACTGAAGATAAAATGGAATACTGATGGTTTTATGCAGATAAAAACCAGAATCAAGGGAGCGGATCTGC
Source organism: Syntrophomonadaceae bacterium (assembly GCA_028686565.1). Taxonomy (GTDB): domain Bacteria; phylum Bacillota; class Syntrophomonadia; order Syntrophomonadales; family Syntrophomonadaceae; genus JAQUBU01. The sequence continues at coordinate 927 of JAQUBU010000159.1, read as the reverse complement.
ATGCCGGGCAGTTGGTGGATAGAGTGGGAGTAGCCATGGGCTTGAATTTTCCTGCAGGTCTGCAGATCGAGGAACTGGCCAAGCAATCACAGCAATGCAATATTCCTTTCATTCCAGCTGCGGTCAAGGACCATAGCTTTTCTTTCTCGGGACCGGAAAACTATGCGTTGCAGTTAATCAAGCAGGGTATATGCCGGGAAGACATTGCTTTTGCTACTTTGCGGGTCATTGCCAAGACTTTGGAAAAGATAATTTTACAGGAAACTAAAAAGTCTGATATTCGCGATATTCTGCTGGTTGGAGGGGTTATGGCCAACTCGCTGATAAAAAAGCGCTTGCAGGAACGTCTGGAACACCCGGCCGTCGGCTTAAAACTATACTTCGCCAGTCCGGAGCTTAGTACTGATAATGCAGTTGGGGTAGCGATGGCTGCCGCATACCTCAATGGAAAACATGGATGTTAATTTTTATTTATAAAAAAATAAGACCGCATTAATGGGTGGTTGCTTATGCCTATATCCTCTGGACACGGATTAAGAACTAATAAAAGGATTACATAGTAATCCATCATTCATTTTAAATTAAGAACTCAACTTTCTGACCAAAAGAACAGGCTGAAAAGCCCGAAAAAGCAATAAAATAAACTGTTTAGAATTCCATATTGACGAACATAGCGAGCTATCTTATATGTCATTGCTATGAAACTAGCTTATCTGTCATTGCGAGCGCAGCGAAGCAATCTTCCCCGGCCATTGTCAATAAATGAAAAATGCTCTGACGCTTTTCGTTTATCGTGGTGCAGCTTTGCTGTATGACTAATTGCGAGTACAGCGAAGCAATCCATCCATCGCCAAGTCATTTTAGATTGCTTCTCTACCGCTCGCAATTATCACGGGTAATAACCCGCCACGATAAACGAAAAGCGTC
>JAQUBU010000005.1 GCA_028686565.1 Syntrophomonadaceae bacterium | reverse complement strand
TATAAGGATGTGGACTTGTTAATACCTCACCAGGCTAATATAAGGATAATCAAAACGGCTATGAAACGAATGAATATACCAGCGGAAAAAACCTTGATAAATGTCCACGAGTTTGGAAACATGTCTGCGGCTTGCATACCAGTTGGTTTGTCAATGGCTGACCAGGAAGGACGCCTGAAAACAGGCGATTTAGTGTTGATGGTGGCTTTTGGTGCCGGCTTGACTTATGGCGGTGTGTTATTACGCTGGGGAAGGGATTAGAATGTATTTTAAAACTAAACTATGTGATTTATTAAATATTGAATATCCTCTGATTCAAGGAGCCATGGCCTGGATCGCCGGGGGCAGATTGGCAGCAGCGGTCTCCCGGGCCGGAGGGCTTGGCGTAATTGGAGCCTCGGGGGCACAAAGGGATTGGCTCAAGCTTGAAATAGATATAGTGCGTCAGCTAACCAGCAAGCCATTTGGAGTTAACTTGATGCTGGCTGCTCCCAATATTGATGAACTTGTAGAGTTAATTATTGAGGAGCAAGTTCCGGTGGTAACAACCGGAGGAGGAAATCCGGGACCCTATATTGAACCTCTTAAACAAGCGGGGATTAAAGTAATCCCGGTAGTAGCTTCGGTAGCTCTGGCGCGGCGGTTGAGCCGTTTGGGGGCAGACGCGATTATTGCTGAAGGTACGGAATCTGGGGGTCATATCGGGGAAATGACTACTATGTGCCTGGTTCCCATGGTAGCAGATGCAATTGAAGTACCGGTAATAGCAGCCGGAGGTATAGCAGATGGACGCGGGTTTATGGCAGCTATAGCGCTTGGAGCCCAGGGTGTTCAATTAGGAACCAGATTCATCTGTGCTGAAGAATGTAATGTTTGTGATGCCTATCGTGAAAAGGTAATTAAGGCCAAAGACCGGGATACCGTAGTCTGTGGTCAGACTACCGGCCATCCGGTGCGAGCTATACATAATAGGTTTACCCGGGAATATCTGAAGCTGGAAAAAACGGGAACCAGCAAGGAAGAACTTGAGGAATTGGGCAGGGGGCGTTATTCAGCCGCAGCTATTGAGGGCAGAGTAGATGAGGGCAGTGTACTTGCGGGGCAAATCTGCGGTCTGGTAAAAAAAGTGCAGAGTGCTGAAGAAATAGTATTTGATATTATAAATGACGCCTGTTATGTTAAAGATCTTTTGGGAGGTATTTCATGTCAAAGCCAAGATTAGCATTTGTTTTTCCCGGGCAGGGAGCTCAGTATGCTGGTATGGGCAAGGAACTGGCAGAGAATTATGAAGCAGCAGCCATGGTTTATGCGCAGGCTGATGAAATTGCTGGTTATAAGCTGAGCGACCTTTGTTTTGCAGACCCTGAAGAGCAATTAAATGCGACGGAGTATGCTCAACCGGCTTTACTTGCCACCAGTATGGCAGCATATGAAGTCATTAAGCAACATGGAATAAAGCCAGCGATGATGGCTGGACTAAGCCTTGGCGAATACAGTGCCCTGGTAGCATCAGGTGCCTTGACTTTTACAGAGGCACTGCCTTTGGTCCAGACCCGGGCTCGTTTCATGCAGGAAGCAGTGCCGCCTGGTCAGGGCGCCATGGCAGCAGTGATGGGGATTGATTCCGATAGGGTAAAAGAAGCCTGTTTGCAAACCGGTGGCAATGTAGCTATTGCCAATTATAACTGTCCCGGTCAATTGGTGATTTCCGGTGCCAGGGAAGCAGTATTGAGTGCAATTAATATTATTAAGGCTGACGGGGGAAGAGCCATACTGCTGGCTATAAGTGTTCCATCTCACAGCACCTTGATGAGCGCAGCGGCCGCCAAGCTGGAACCATATCTAAATAGTATTGCATGGCAGGAACCCGAGGTTCCTGTAATCAGTAATGTTAATGCCCGGGAAAATGGAGCCGCGCAGTTTAGCGAACTTTTGGCACAACAGCTATTCTCTCCGGTTTTATGGGAACAGAGTGTCAGATATATGATGGCGAAAGTGGATTATTTCATAGAAATTGGTCCCGGTTCAACGCTTTCGGGGTTAATTAAAAAGATTGATCGCAATCGGATATTGGGTCAGGCTGAAAATATCAAAAGCCTGGAAAAGATTCTGGAAAAGGTGGAATCGCTATGAGTGGAAAAACTGTGCTGGTAACTGGCAGCTCACGGGGGATAGGACGGGCGATAGCCCTGCAATTTGCGCAACAGGGTTATCGGGTGGCTGTAAATTATTATGATAATCCTGACGCAGCCCCTGAATTAAACCAGGAAAACCTGCAACAAGCGCAACAGGTATTAAAGGAGATCGAAGCTGCAGGCAGCAGCGGAATGGTTGTGGGTGCTGATGTTTCCAAATCTGCAGCCGCCCAGGAAATGGTTGATAAGATAATTAAGGAATTCGGTCAAATTGATGTGCTGGTAAACAATGTAGGTATTAACAAAGACCAGTTGCTACTGAGGATAAGTGATGATGAATGGGAAAGCTTAATAAGTACCAATCTCAGTTCTGCCTTCTACTGCAGCCGGGCAGCAGTTAAACATATGATCAGAAAGCGCTATGGCAGAATTATTAATATTTCATCAGTAGTAGGAGTTAGCGGCAATGCTGGGCAGGTTCATTATGCCGCATCCAAGTCGGGCTTGTTGGGATTGACCTTCTCTATTGCCAAGGAATATGGGGTGCGAGGTATTACCGCCAATGTAATTGCACCCGGTTTTATCGAAAGTGACATGACAGCAGGTTTTAGCCCCGAGCAAAGAAGCAAAATGTTGAATGGTATTGCGGTGGGAAGGCTGGGGACTCCCGAAGATGTTGCCAGTGTAGCAGTTTTTCTGGCTTCACCTGGTGCTTCCTATATCAGCGGACAGCTTATCCGGGTTGACGGAGGCTTGTCCTCTCTGTAATATGGTGTAATATAATCAAACATTTTTAATATGAAAATTGAAGGAGGAAATTAGAATGTCAGTATTTGAGGAGCTTAAGAAAATTATTGTGGAAATCAAAGATATTCCGGAGGAAGATATCCAGCTGGAATCCAAGTTTGCCGAGGACCTGGAGGCTGATTCCCTGGATATAGTTGAAATGCTCATGTTGCTTGAGGAGCAGTTTGACATTCAAATTCCCGAAGAAGAAGCTGCCAAATTGAAGACCGTAAAGCAAGTTGTTGAGTATGTTGAAGCGAGAATTAATGAAAACGCATAACAGTGAGGTGATTTTATGCCCGACCGCCGTGTAGTAATTACCGGATTGGGGATGATATCCCCAATCGGACATAACAAAGATGATTTTTGGGCGCAGCTTATGGAAGGGCGCAGTGGTATAGGAACCATTGACCGTTTTGATACTGCTGATTTTCCCGCTAAAATAGCAGCCCAGGTAAATAATTTCCAGGTTCAGGATTATATTTTACGCAAAAATGCTCGGCGTATGGACTTATTTGTTCAATATGGCTGTGCTGCTGCCCGTATTGCAGTGGAAGATGCAGGTCTGCAAATCAAACCAGAAGATGTTGAGCGCACAGGGGTATGGATTGGCTCTGGAATTGGCGGTATTGATACCTTTGAGAAACAACACGCTGTAATGATGCAAAAAGGGGTCGGCTCGCTAAGCCCGTTCTTTATACCCATGATGATCTCCAATATGGCAGCTGGACAGGTTGCTATCATGCTTGGAGTAAGGGGACCTAATGGCTGTACTGTTACTGCTTGTGCCTCGGGCTCTAATTCAATAGGGGAAGCTTTTCAGTTGATTAGGAATAATAAAGCTGATGTCATGATTAGCGGCGGTACTGAGGCATCAATTACCCCGGTTGGAATCGGCGGTTTTTGTGCGCTTAAAGCATTGTCCACATCTAATGAAGAACCTTTGCGGTCCTGTCGTCCTTTTGATCTAAAGCGTAGTGGTTTTGTAATGGGAGAAGGGGCTGGAATTGTAGTATTGGAAGAAATGGAACACGCCTGCCAGAGGGGGGCGCATATTTACGCTGAACTAATTGGTTATGGGGCAACCGCTGATGCAGTTCATGTAGTTCAACCGGATATGGAAGGCCGCGGAGCTGCTTTGGCATTTCGCATGGCATTAACAGAAGCCGGAATTAAACCCGAAGAAGTTGATTACATTAATGCCCATGGTACCGGTACTGAACTTAATGACCAGATAGAAACCAAGGCGATAAAGGATGTTTTTGGACAGCATAGCTACAAAATGCTGGTAAGCTCTACCAAATGTTATACAGGACATATGCTGGGTGCGGCCGGAGCAATAGAACTAATTGCAACAACATTGGCAATGAAAAACAGTACAGTTCCTTCTACATTGAATTTGGAAAATCCTGATCCTCTCTGTGATCTGGATTATATTCCAGGACCGCCTCGCCATAAGGAAATTAATATAGCTATGTCTGATTCGCTGGGTTTTGGCGGCCATAATGCCGCATTAATTATTCGTAAAGCAAGGTAGGGGATAGTTATATGAGTACAGGAATGAATATAGAAGCAATTATGAAGGTGCTGCCGCATCGTTATCCATTTTTACTGGTGGATAGAATAATCGAAATGGTGCCAGGCGAAAAAGCAGTGGGAATAAAAAATGTTACTATTAATGAACCCTTTTTCACTGGTCATTTTCCGGGAAGTCCAGTGATGCCGGGTGTGCTTATGATTGAAGCAATGGCGCAGGTGGGAGCCTGTGCCATTTTAAGTGATGAAAGATATAAAGGACAATTAGCTTATTTAGCCGGGGTAGACCGTATACGCTTTAAACGTCTGGCGGTACCTGGAGATACCTTAACAATAACAACAGAGTTTTCAGTCATGAAGGGTAACATTGGCAAGGGAAAAGGCAGCATTAAAATTGACGATAAGATAGTTTGTGGGGGTGAATTCTTATTTGCCCTGGCCGGCAAGGAGGGCCAATCAGATTAAATGATAAAAAACACATTTATCCGGAAAAAATATTTCCCGATTACTCCTAATATAGACCAGTTACAAACCCAGATTAGAGCGAACTTGTCCACCACTACCTGCCCAGGCTGTTCTTCTCGTGTATCGGATGATACTTTGGCAGAAAACCTCCGGGTGTGTCCAAAATGCAAGCATCATTTCAGTATAAGTGCCGGACAGCGTATTGAACTTATTGCAGATAGCGGCAGTTTTAAGGAATTCAATACAGGATTAAGTTCAATTAACATTCTGGATTTTCCAGGTTACGAAGAAAAATTAGAGAAGGCAAACGAAAAATCCAGTTTGCAGGAAGCGATTATTACCGGTTATGCCAGCATTGGCGGTCATAGTATTATATTGGCTGTAATGGATTCACGGTTTATGATGGCCAGTATGGGTTCAGTGGTAGGTGAGAAGGTGTGCCGGGCAGTTGAACATGCCATTGAGACGCGATGCCCAATTGTAATTTGTACTTCATCTGGCGGCGCGCGGATGCAGGAAGGCATGATCTCCTTAATGCAGATGGCAAAAACCAGTGCAGCTATAAATAAACTCAATGAGGCTGGATTATTATACATTTCTATCCTGACTCATCCCACTACAGGTGGTGTATCAGCCAGTTTTGCTTCACTGGCTGACATAATTATAGCCGAACCTGGTGCTCTGGTAGGTTTTGCCGGACCTCGGGTTATAAAACAAACTATTGGTCAGCAATTACCCGAAAAATTTCAGCACTCCGAATTTCTCCTGGAGCATGGCATGATTGATATTATTCTCGAACGCTCTCAAATAAGAGATAAACTGACATGCTTGCTCAACTTGCATAAAGGAGGAAACAATGGTTAAGCGGCAGTTTGATTATGAACAAAAAATAAAGGATCTAAAAGGGAAGCTTGAAGAGCTAAATGATTTGTCAAAAAATATGCAGTTCGATTTATCTAATGAGATTGAAATATTGGAGCAAAAGATTCAAGAAGACCGGGAAACAAGATACCAAAACCTGGAGCCGTGGGAAAAGGTTCTTTTAAGCCGTAATCCCGAGCGGCCTGGAGCGGTTGACTATATAGCGGCACTTTGTGATGATTGGGTAGAATTGCATGGTGATCGCTGTTTTAGTGAAGATGCAGCCATAATTGCCGGCATCGGAAGCTTTGAGGGCCAGCCATTGACCATTTTGGGTTACCGGAAAGGCAAAAACACCAAGGAGAACCTGCTGTTTAATTTTGGTATGCCCAATCCGGAAGGTTATAGGAAAATAGAGAGATTGCTCAGGCAGGCAGAGAAATTTAATCGACCAGTATTAACTTTTATTGACACTCCTGGAGCTTACCCGGGTATTGGGGCCGAGGAAAGAGGGCAAGCATGGTCAATATCTAAGGTCTTAATGACCATGGCTTCTTTAAAGGTGCCGGTGCTTGCTGTGGTTACCGGCGAGGGCGGGAGCGGAGGAGCTCTGACGCTGGCAGTATCTGACCGCTTGCTGATGCTTTCCAACGCGGTGTTTTCGGTAGCAACTCCTGAAGCCTGTGCATCTATATTGTGGAAGGATTTAGAGCGGGTAGAAGAAATGGCCATGGCTATGAAGATAACAGCGCAAGATCTTTTCGGATTGGATATTGTAGATGAAATAATTGCGGAGCCGGTAGGCGGAGCTCATTTAAACTATGAAGCTACGATTGCCGAAGTTAAAACTGCAATAAAAAAACACCTCAGCGATATTATTGCCCGGGACAGAGATGAACTGCTGGCAGAAAGATATAGAAAACTAAGAAATATTGGAAGGTTCAACGAATAAGCCAAATAAAGTGTGACAAGGGGACGGGGTTGTTGACAACCTGTTTGCAGGTTGTCAACAACCCCGTCCCCTTGTCATTACTGTCTTACGATTTATAAGTCATAGTATAATTCGAATTCCATGGGATGAGGAATTTCATTTACCTTGCGGGCTTCTTTGCGTTTGTTGGCAATCCAGATATCAATCAGACGTTTGGGGAAAACTCCACCGGCCAAAAGGAAGTCCTGATCCTTTTCCAGGGCATCCAGAGCTTCATCCAGACTTGTGGGCAAGCCTTTGATCTTGGATTGTTCTTCGGGAGTAAGATTATACAGGTTTACATCATAGGGGCCAAAGCCTTCGGCAGTTGGATCTATTTTGTTCTTTATACCATCCAGTCCGGCCATCAGAATGGCGGAAAAGCCGAGGTAGGGGTTACATGTAGCATCGGCTGAACGGAACTCAAAACGCTTTTGCATGGGGCTCTTGGCATAAGCCGGAACTCTGATAACTGCACTGCGGTTAGCTGTTGCAAAACAAACACTGACCGGAGCTTCATAGCCTGGTACCAGGCGTTTGTAGGAATTGGTGCTGGGATTGGTGAAAGCCAGTACGGCTGGAGCATGTTTCAGTAAACCGCCTATAAAGTACAGGGCTTTTTTACTGAGACCCGAGTAGCCTTTTTCATCAAAGAATACGGGCTTTTTATTTTTGAATAAGTGCATATGCACATGCATACCATTGCCAGCCTCAGCATATAAAGGCTTGGGCATAAAAGTAACTGTTTTACCTTCCTGGAAAGCCAGGTTCTTGATAAGATATTTAGCCAGCATGGTTTTATCAGCCATTTCTCTCATGCCGCCAAATTCAACTTCAATTTCTACCTGACCGGGGCCGCCAACTTCATGATGGTGGTATTTAACCGGTATACTGTTTTCTTCCATTAATACACACATACGTGATCTTAAATCATAGAGTACATCCTGTGGGGGGGCAATGTGATAGCCGCCTTTGTGGGGTATTTTATAACCCAGGTTCTGAAACTCATTATCGCCGCTGTTCCAGATAGCCTGTTCAGCATCTATACTAAAACCTGATTTGTGTGGTGAACATTCATAACTGACATGATCAAAGATATGAAATTCATATTCCGGACCTATTCTCATTTCATCAGCAATACCGGTAGATTTCATGTATTCTTCAGCCTTAACAGCTATACTGCGGGGGTCCTGATCGAAACGGTAGTTGTCAGGTTGAGCAATAACGAAAACATCACCGATCATACTCAAGGTAGGAACATCGGTGAAAGGATCATGGACAGCGGTAGTGATATCAGGTATAAAAACCATATCACTTTTTTCTACCGGAGCAAAACCGTAATTGGAACCATCAAAACCGATACCATATTGGAGGGTTTCAGGTTTGAAACGACCGATAGGAATGCCCAGATGACGCCACCTACCCAACAAGTCGATCATTTTAAAATCAATCATTTTAATTTCCTGTTCAACACAAAAATCCATTACTTCTTCGTAGCTGTTAAACACTATATGGCCTCCTTTGCCCTATATAATTTCGTGAGAATTATACCAGATACAATATACATAGTAAAGAATACCCTGTTCAGTATACAGTATTCTGTATTTAAGTAAGGCATTGCTTTTCCCATCCATTTGATCTTAAGAATATTGGAATAATATACTACTCTGATCAGGGTATATATGGACACAAAAGATAATAAAATGTACTACTCTTATTAAAAACGTTTGGTAAAGACATTAAGGAGTGAGGAGAATAAATAGAACCCGATGGATGATTATTGCTACCATAATTCTATTATTATTGGGGGGGTTGATATTAGCACCAAGTATAAATGACTATTACATCAAATCCAAGCTGGATCCCCAATTGGAACTTCAAACAACTCTGAAAAATATGGCAAATATCAGCAGCTACAAGTATAGCTTAAAATCAATACTCCATATTGACAGTCGGGAGGAGGTGATAAGTGAGGTAGAAGGCGAGAAAAGTAAAGGGAATACGCATATAAAGGGGGAGATGGTTAACACATCTATAGATATTTATTATATCGACCGCACCATCTACAACTATGATGCATTTTCCAAAAAGTGGCTGGTGATTGACAGCAGCACTAATAATTCTGAGGAACTCCTGATATCGGAACTCAATCCTTTGTCTAATTTTAAATTTAAACAATTGAATACTGTGGAGAAGATTAACTTTGAGAAAATAGATGGTGTGGAATGTATGCTGGTTTCCTGTCAACCATCAGTTGACAGTGAACTCCTGGAAACATTATGGAAAAACATGGAATACCAAATTTGGGTAGACTACCAACAAGACCTTATTCGTAAGGCAAGTCTTAAGGCTATTAATAAAAAAGTTCCCAGTACCAGTTTAAGTGTTGAGGTCGAAATCACCGACTTTAATAAAAATATTCAAATTGAAGCACCAGATAGCAGTAACAATAAAAAATAATTGTATTAAACTATAGCAGGGGTGAAAGCCCCTGCTCTTTATGTATTATAACGAGGCGTAAAGAAGTCCCCGCTTTTTAAAGTGATCGGTCTCTGTTAACAAAACAAGCGGTCGTTTCTAATCTCCAGCCTCGTTGCAGCGGTGTGAAGAAACTGCTCCGCAGTTTCTTTTAATGCTTAAATTAAATTATAATGCAGCTTTCATGTTAAACTAATATAGAACAAATATTATGAGATTATTTGCCATAACGCTGCAACTAATTGCACCTTGTCGTACTTGTTGCTATAATCCATTTTATAGGGAGGGATATCACTTGGATCTTGTAAAAGTTGAAGTATTGTTTGACCGGGCAACATTAAAGGAAAAAGTAGCTGAATTGGGTAAACAGATATCGAGAGACTATCAGGGACGCGAATTACTGGTGGTTGGAATTCTAAAGGGCGCTTTTGTATTTATGGCTGATTTGATAAGAGAAATGAATGTACCTGTAGAGCTTGATTTTATGGATGTTTCCAGCTATGGACTTTCCACCTCCTCTTCAGGTGAAGTTCGCATTGTCAAGGATCTGGAATATTCAATTAAGGATAGAGATGTATTGATAGTTGAGGATATTGTTGATACTGGGCTTACCTTAAAGTATATCAGTGAAGTTCTTAAGAATCGAAATCCGCGCAGTATTAAGATTGCTTGTCTATTGGACAAGCCATCACGACGTAAAGCAGATATATATCCGGACTATGTCGGTTATTCCATACCGGATAAATTTGTGGTCGGCTATGGCCTGGATTATGCTGAACAATATCGCCATTACCCGGCAGTCTGTGTGCTGAAACCTGCAGTTTACGAGAATTAGAGGTGAACAATGAAAAAGGAACTGGTTTTAGTCCTTGATTTCGGGGGCCAGTATAATCAACTGATAGCCCGGCGGGTTAGGGAATTATCAGTATATTGCGAGATGGTTCCCTATGATATTTCATATGATGAAATAGTAGCCAAAGATCCGCAGGCGTTAATATTTACCGGTGGTCCGGAAAGCGTGCATGTGGAAGGTGCTCCATCCTGTGACCTGCGCATATTTTCTCTGGGTGTTCCTGTTTTGGGAATATGCTATGGTATGCATCTCATGGCTCAGATGCTTGGAGGCAAGGTTGAACCCAGCTCAATCAGAGAATATGGAAGAATGAATCTGATAGTTGAGGAAGATGATCTCTTGTTTCAGGGCTTGGATCGGGAAATGCAGGTATGGATGAGTCATGGTGATTCCACAAAAAAACTGCCGGAGGGTTTTAGGCTCATTGCTGCAACTGCCAACTGTCCGGTAGCTGCCATCAGTTCTCCAGAACGCAAGTTTTACGGGGTGCAGTTTCACCCTGAAGTAAAACACACTCTTAAAGGTATGGATATACTTAAAAATTTTCTCTTTACTATTTGCGGCTTAAAGGGAGATTGGGATCTGAGCGATTTTATCAGCGAAATGCTGATTGAGATAAAAGGCAAGGTTGGAGACAAAAAAGTTCTTTGCGCTTTAAGCGGAGGGGTAGATTCTTCAGTGGCCGCTACTCTGGTGCATAAAGCAGTTGGTGAGCAATTGGTTTGCGTATTTGTGGATAATGGACTTTTACGCAAAGATGAAGCACAGCAGGTAATTGATACATTTCAGGATGAAATGCAAATGAATTTGATCTTTGTTTCTGCCGAAGAACGTTTTCTGAATAAACTGGCGGGAGTAAAAGATCCGGAGAAAAAACGTAAAATAATCGGGGAAGAATTTATCCGGGTTTTTGAAGAAGAAAAAGCCAAACTGGGTGAAATAGATTACCTGGTGCAGGGTACCATATATCCGGATATTATTGAAAGCGGGACCAAAACCGCTCACACTATAAAAAGTCATCATAATGTAGGTGGGTTACCGGAAGATATCGATTTTCAACTTTTGGAGCCCCTGCGTTTATTATTCAAGGACGAAGTAAGACTTCTGGGTGAAAAGTTGGGTATCCCATCTGAAAGCGTATGGAGACAGCCTTTCCCGGGACCAGGTTTGGGGGTAAGGGTGCTGGAGGAAGTTACCAAGGAAAAATTGGACATATTGCGTGAAGCTGATGCCATTGTGCGTGAGGAGATAAAAAAAGCCGGGCTGGAAAGAGAAATATGGCAGGCTTTCGCGGTATTGCCTCCCATCAGGAGTGTGGGGGTAATGGGTGATGCCCGAACCTATGCTTACCCTATAATTATTAGAGCAGTAGTCAGTGATGATGCCATGACTGCGGAATGGGCGCAGCTTCCTTATGAACTGCTGGATATTATGGCCCGTCGTATAGTCAACGAAGTCAAGGGCGTAAACCGGGTGGCCTATGACATAACCAGCAAACCACCTGGAACTATTGAGTGGGAATAAGATAAACTAACCCCGTAATCCTTGTGGAATTAGGAATGCGGGGTGGTTATTAACATTGAGACTACATACCTTAATTCAATTGAAAGAAGGTATCAACTGGATATTAGAAGTTGAATTTTATTAATAACATCTTCAGTTACTTTAATATGGGCTTATAGGCAAACTCTCAATTTCTCGTTCTCCAATCCAAACTTTTAATCTGGTCTGCCAGCACTGCTCCATTAGTAGGAATTGAATCGGTATAAGCACCTCGAAAGAGTAACCCTTAATGCGTGAAGTTATAGGGCAGGCTCACAATAGCCCGGTTTTTTCGTTATATATACGAGGCGATATTACCAGACTTGGCCGCTTGCCAGATTGTTCATGTCCTACTTGATTCAGTGATGCCGGTTAGGCTAAGATCATAGCCTCGTTCCCAGGGAATCCACAAATTGGCGGGCCGTTCGTCCGGAAGGTCCATGGTGCAATTTTTCCCACTCCAGGGCCTTGCGGCGCAGAAGTTCAGCATCTATCGCCAAAGGGCGTTCCTTGACATATTTCTCTACTATTTCGAGGTAGAGCTTTTGGTCAGGAGTTGGAAATGTTACGGTAAGGCCAAAGCGATCTGCCAGGGAAAGCTTTTCCTGCATGGTATCATGAGCATGTATTTCGTCCGTAACCTTGCCGCGATCACTAAAGAATTCCCGCACCAGGTGACGACGGTTTGAGGTAGCATATATTAAAACATTGCCGGGCCTGCTTTCCAAACTGCCTTCCATAACTGCCTTTAAACCTTTGTACTCTGTTTCATAATCCTCAAAGGAAAGATCATCAACAAACACAATGGATTTTACTGAGTATTTCCGTAATATGGAGACTACTTGCGGCAAATCTTTGATTTGCTCCCGCCTTACTTCGACCAGGCGCAAACGGCTGTCCGCATATTCATTCAATAAAGCCTTTACCATGGTAGATTTCCCGGTGCCGCGGCTGCCATAAATTAAAGCATTATTAGCCGGAAAACCATTTAGAAAAATTTCAGTATTACGGCACAGCTCGTTTTTTTGCAAGTCGTAGCCCACTAAATCATCAAGGCGTACCGGATCGGGATACTCAACTCCTACAAGCTCCCTTCCATCCCAGCGTAAGGCTTTGTAACTGGATAAGCGCCCTCTTGAATACCTGGAATAGTGTTTGGCCAGAGTATCTATTTGGGCTGGCCAGTTGGCAGCAGTATTCAGCTTATGTTCCATACTCTCGGTGTTTGTATCTTCTGAATGCATTCTCCAGGGCATAATATCGGAATTGACCCCTAATTTACCGGCCAGGGTACGGATATCCAGGTGGAATATTTCATGAAGAATAGCCAGGTCTTGTTCCGCCGCTTTCTTTAAGGAAACCTTGATATCTTGCTCCGGACACCATTCCGCCTCCTGACTAAAGGGATTATCATCGTGAAGTATTAGTTTAATTAGGTGTTCTTGAAAAGAACAGTCCCCTTGATAGATTAAAAAGGCTAACTTATGGTAGCTTTCAATAGTCTGGCGTGACTTTTCGCCAAAATCAATGCTGTGATTCGCCAAAACCTTTAACTCATGGACGATTGAATCCTGCAAAATATTACGATATATGGTAAGGCCAGCAAGCCTATTGCATATAAACTCAAACAAAGTGTTTACCTCCTCATAATTCGAAATCCCGGATAGACAGCATACTGCAAGGAAATCACTGCCAGTCCGCATGCCAACAGCACTACTTGTTAGGAATATGCTTAGCACCCTCACTATATAATAAATGATTTAGCTCCATGCTGGAAATGCTCATTTCGTGTATCAGGTGGATTAATTGATATAAGTAAATAACCCTTCCCATATGGAGAACGGATTTAAAGCCGGTATCAATTAAGGTTTTATAGAAATATTGATATTCAGGTACAAATACAATATCGGCTTTTATTGCATCGGTTACAGAACAGACCGGAATAAAATGCGCAGGCCGAACGTCCAATGCTGTGAGCTGTTGATGAAAGGGGAATTACCAGCCATTGCGCTATGAAGGGGGATTCCCGTGGGCGCTGTTTAGTCTGCAAATTATTATTGGTTGGCTATAATTAAATACCAAATGGATGTTGAGCCTTTGATTGGATGGGCATATACTAATTTGAAATGGTCCAATTAAGGGGGAGAGGTTATGCAGTATCCATATTCAGAAAGGATGTCAAGAATCAGGAGTTCGGTTATCCGTGAACTGTTAAAGATTACGGAACAGCCGGAGGTTATTTCTATGGCCGGGGGGTTGCCCGCTGACGAGCTGTTTCCCGTGGAAGAGATCAAAAGGGCAGCAGATGCCGTGCTGAGTGGGGACAATGCTCCGGCATCCCTGCAATACGGTCCAACTGAAGGATATCTTCCGCTGCGTCAGCAGATTACATTAATAATGAACGACAAAGGGGTGGCGTGTTCACCGGGTGAGGTACAGATCAGCAGCGGCTCGCAACAGGCACTGGACCTTTTGGCGCGGGTTTTTCTGGATAGGGGGGATGTGGTACTGGTTGAGAATCCTACCTATCTGGGGGCTATCCAGGCTTTTGAACTGTTTCAGCCTAAATTTGTTGCAGTAGCTACTGATGAAGAAGGAATGCTTCCTGAGGCTCTTGAACAGGCTATTATTATAAATCGCCCTAAAATAATATATCTGGTGCCAACTTTTCAGAACCCCACTGGCCGAACCATGAGTTTGGAGCGGCGTAAAAGGGTAGCAGGAATAATTGAAAGACAACAGGTTTTAGTGATTGAAGATGATCCTTATTCGGATTTGCGTTTCGAAGGAGAAGATCTGCCCTTGTTGAAGAGCCTGGTACCTGATTGGGTAGTCTATCTGGGCACTTTCTCCAAAACGGCGGTTCCTGGTTTTCGCTTGGGGTGGATAGTGGCCGATGAAGAATTGATCGGGAAGTTGTCCATATGCAAACAAGGGGCTGACTTGCACACCAATACCCTGGTGCAGCACGTTTTATCCCGTTACCTGAATGATGCCGATATTCCGGGGCATATCAAAAAAATCAGGAATGAGTATGGAAGGCGCCGCAATGCAATGGTTGAGGCTCTAGAACGGGAATTTCCGTCAGGTGTGACCTGGTCCCGGCCGCAGGGAGGGATGTTTTTGTGGGTGCAATTACCCGCTGGACTGGATACGGAGTCTTTAATGAGCAAGGCCTTGCTGGAAAAGATAGCCTTTGTTCCCGGACATTCTTTCTTTGTGAATGGCGGGGGGCAAAATACCATGCGTTTGAACTTTTCGAATTCCTCTCCGGATTTAATTGAAGAGGGTATCCGCAGGCTGGCCCGCCTGGTTAATATCCAGCAGGGGAAGGATTCAAGCCCCCGGAATAGAATGGAAAGTATTATTAAGGGGTGATAAGCATGGGCAATATTGTATTGGAAACAGGTGCTGCCGAACTGTTGCTGCGGGTTAAACCGCTTTGGGAGGAATTAAACGCCTATCATGCCAGTATATCACCGGCATTCAGCCAGAGATATGCCAATATGAACTTTACATTGCGACAACAAGATTTGTTGGAGAAAAGTTATGAAGGAGCCTTATGGGTAGGTCTGGCCCGAATAGTTGACGGTCCGGATATTGGCTATTGCATAGGCAGTATTGATCGCCAGCAACAGGCAGAAGTTGACTCTCTGTTCGTTAAATCCGAGTACCGGAAACGTGGTGTCGGAGAGGCGTTGGTGCGGGAAGTTCTGGCCTGGATGGATGAACACTCTACAGAAGCCAGGATTATAAGGGTGGGTGCTGGCAATGAGCAGGCAGTCCCGTTCTATGCCAGGTATGGCTTTGCCCCGCGCATGCTTGTTCTTCAGCATGTTGAATAAAAAAGGCAGGGGGACTAAACATGAACGATTTTTTGGATATCAGGCTGGACCGGGATAGCCGGACTCCTCTTTATTTGCAGATTAGAAATGCAATTCGCGATCTAATCACTGAACAGCTTCTTCCTACAGGTTTCCGTCTGCCGCCCGAGCGAAGACTGGCGGTAAGTATAGGGGTAAATCGCAGCACGGTGGTTAAAGCCTACGAGGAACTGGCTGCCGAGGGCTTGATCCAATCGCATGTGGGACGCGGCACACTGGTAGCAGGTGGGAATGAAGTGCAGGGACGGGATGCTTGGAAAACTTCTTTGCCTATGCGCTGGACTCATCTGTTCAACCGGCAAGCGGCCCGGGTAAATGATCCTTTGATAAGCGACTTGCTAAGTCAATTAACCCAGGCCGATACAATTAATCTCGCTGCCGGGGTGCCGGCGGCTGAATTCTACCCGGCGTCTGGCTTTGCCAGGATATGTTCCGAGATGCTGGCCTGCAAGCCGCAAGAATTGCTTGAGTACAGTGCTCCCCAGGGAATTATCGAGTTAAGGTCTTATCTGGCCAGGCATATGCGGGAGCGCGGTGCTTCCCTGGGGTCTGACGGAATCCTGGTTACCAGCGGTTCTCAGCAGGGTTTGGAACTGATTGCCCGTATTATGGTGGAACCGGGTGATACAGTAATTGTTGAGGAACCTTCATATCCAGGAGCCATGCAGGTTTTGCGGGCGGCCGGGGCACGCCTGGTGGGTGTTCCCCTGGACAACAACGGTATAAGAATCGATATACTGGAGCAACTTATGCATCGTTACCGGCCTAAGCTTTTTTATACGATGCCAGCTTTTCAAAACCCTTCGGGTATGAGTATGTCAGAAGGGGATTGCCGTGCAGTGTTGGACCTTTCATATCGATATCATGTCCCGGTGGTGGAGGATGATGCTTATTGCGAAATATATTTCGGCAGCCAGAGACGACCCTCATTGTTTGCAACGGATGTGTGCGGGGCGGTATTGTATTTGAATACCTTTTCAAAGATGATGTTTCCTGGCCTGCGCGTGGGCTGGGCCGCAGGTCCGCCTGAGGTTATCAGGCAAATGACTTTGTTGCGCCAGTTGGCTGATATTAACACTGGTACTCTTCCCCAGGCGGTACTGGCAGAATATTGCCGTCAGGGACTGTTGGCCAATCATTTGGCTATGATCAGGGAACAATACCGCCAGCGCCGTGATGCCGCCCTGCAAGCGCTAAGCGATTTTGCCCCGCCGGGTATGTCCTGGAATGAGCCCGAAGGAGGGTTTTATATATGGTGTCACCTGCCGCCGGGTGCGGGAGGAGAAATGCTTTTGCGGATTTGCCGCAATGCCCAGGTAGGTTTTGTTCCCGGTGAAGCATTTTTTGCAGATGGAAACAGCGGCAGCGATCATATTCGTATTAGTTATTCACGTTGTCATCCGGCAGCTATCCGAACCGGAGTGGAGAGAGTTTGTGCGGCAGTTCGGAAACTAATAAAGGAACAGGGCAATCCGCGCAGCGGCCGGCAGAATGCAGAGGGACTAGCACCGCTGGCAATGCTTTGATGATTAAAACCGGCAGGGTTAAAATAAACCTGTTTGGACCATGGAAAGGAGAGTCTATAATGCGGATACTTGCATATTTAGCTGTACTTGAACCAGCCGAAATATGCAAAAACCCAAATAGAGGAGGGGCAAAGTAGTTTATTGCTTTAATAACCTTGCCCCCTTAGAATTCTGATTCCATTTTACTTTATATATTATTCCGCCTTAATTAAGCCTGCATCTCTGGCTATGGGCTGGCTGATATCCAGGTGGCCGGCCAGGGAATCCTGTTTCTCTCCAGCGACCAGTATTTGGACCTGTTTAATTTCTTTCAATTCCGTAAGTGAGTTAACAATGGAAAAAATGGTCATGCTTTCACCCGCACTGCCGCCCCAGTGTTTACTTTGAATTTCTTTTGAAAAATCAACATAAGCAATATTTTCTTTAATATTGACCGTGAGAAGCTTGGCTTCAGACGGTATGGTAACGCCTAATTTCTTGTTCTGAGGGCCGCTGATCAGTCCTTTTATAATAGCCTCGGCTGGGCTCTCGTCTTCCTGCAAGGTCACGGTGCGTTTCTCACGGGTCAGGTATTCGGCTTGTTCATCAGCAAAATACAAAATTACTTCCTGGGCTTCACTTACTGGTTTAGGGTCGTTTTTAACCTCGGGTGCCGGTTGTTTGGAAGAAGAACAAGCACTGCTCAGGAGTACTGCCAGGAGCAAGGTTGAAATAAGAAAGAGCTTAGTCAGCTTTTTATTCAAATAAATTCATCCTTTCCTTCCTTAATACATTACACAAATTATCTTTCTATTAATAATTATTGCACAAAAATTGTAATTAGTTGCATGGGATTTTATTTGGCTTTCTCAAATGTATTAATTAACAACTCAACTTTCGTAGTTGACATATTATGCGACAAAACTAGTGTGCTTGTCATTGCTATGACATATAAGATAGCTCGCGATGTTCGTCAATATGGAATTTTAAACAGTTTATTCTATTGCTTTTTCGGGCTTTTCAGCCTGTTCTTTTGGTCAGAAAGTTGAGTTAACAGGTATAAAAGTAGCTGGATGCTGGAAGAATTTATGACGAGGCGAAATATGTCCCCCGCATTTTTTGGGGTCAGGTTCTTGTTAAAAAACTGGCGGCGGGTTGTAAACGAGGCGCTGCCTCGTTGCAGCAGTATGTTGAAACTACTGCGCAGTTTCTTCTGATGCTTGAATCTCCACCGCGTTACAGGTATGCCAAAGAAACTGCTCCGCATTTCTTCCGGGGCTTTGAAGCAGTTTTTTTATAACAGCTATTTTTAAAAAGCAATTCATAAAAGGAGGCAGGGAGAATGGATGATTTGGCGAAACACTTAGCCCATTGTTTGATTAAGAGATTGGATGCAATCGAAATGGAAAGCGGTATGGGAAACTGGTCTGGAATTGCTGATAAAGAGATACGAGAAGAGGCCATGGGTCTACATGAAAGAATTCGCGGATTGAAAAGAAAACTTGGGCAATTATAAGGAGGCGGGGGACGTCCCCCGCCTCCTTGCAGCGGTGTGAAAGAAACTGCTCCGCAGTTCTTCGATGCTAAAAGAGACGAAAATATGCCCCCCCTGCTTTATTAAACGGTCAGATTCCCATCAACAGACTAAGTGGTGGTTGCTAATCCCCCGCATCTTTGCTGCGGTGGTACGAAAGATTATGTAGAATATTGCTTTAAAAAGGGGCCATCTTGGTTATGCTCTCCCAAATTGGTATAATACAGCATAAGGGGGAGATTAGAATGTTAGATTTAATTTGCGGGCTGCAAACTTTTATGAATTCCATAGAAGGCTCCGGGATTGATTATATACACAATTTATCAAGGGATATGTTTCTTAACGTAGGAGTAGCTTATAAAAACAGCAATCGCTTTTGGGAAAAAGTCGAATCCTGCAAGGCTGTAAACCTCAAGGACAAAAAAGCGGAAAGATTCTGTGCCGAAAACGTACACCGGGATATTGATATTGCCGCTCATTTTGGAACCACAACTCCTGCCGCTGACCAATACTTGCTTCATTTTGCCCCGGGTTGGGATAAAAACCGCAATTCCATTCCAGTAGTTCTCATCCATGGAGCTGGGCTGGATGCTACTTCGTTCACCGACTTGTATTCCATGGGCTTTCAGGGAATGCAGCAGCAGCTGGTGGAATTGGGCTATCGGGTATTTGCAGTAACCTTCTCGCATCCCCATGGGGATAATTATTATCAGGCTGAACAGCTTGCTGATGCACTGGCCCGAATAAGAGAAATCACCAAAGCACGGCAGGTGGATATTGTAGCCCATAGTAAAGGTGGTTTGGCAACCCGTTTGTATCTGGCGGGTAAAAGCAGTAATTCTTATCAAGGCGATATCAGGCGATATATAATGCTGGGTGTTCCTAATATGGGCTTGGATTATCCGTTCCGAAATCCTTTACAAAACTATTTAGTTTTTACTTCTGGTTCGAACGGGGTTATGGCCTGGGATCAAATTTTGTCAATGGGTACTATGGTGAAAACCGTTGATCGAGCTATATATAGTGACGGCTGTTTTCCCGGCCAGGCGCAGATGCTTTATCGCTGGGATGATGAATATCCTCTTGACTTATTGCAGCAGGATTGGTGGACAACCTATTTTGGGGGTTCCGGCTTCGTTAGCCATTCGCGTGGCATAAATACTGCGATTAAAGATGGGGATTCAATGATCACCCAAATGGATAATTGGGGTATTGATCCCGATGTTGAAATTTCTATTCTGGCGGGTAATAACTCAAAATTCAACTCATTTCCCGGTGAAAGCAGCGGTCCCAGTGATGGAGTGGTATTTGTTGCAAGTGCGCACCATTCCGATGGCTTGCAGAAATCCGGTGCCAAATTGCGTGATAAAAAAATCCTTAAGGTAAATCACATGGAGTTGCTTTTTGCCCGCAAAGTAGTGCGGTGGCTGGATGCGCAACTTCGGGACTAAATTCCCGATCTTGTTGCAGCGTTGCGGAAGAATTGTTCCGCAGTTCTTCCGATGCTTAAATAGAGCATAAAGTTGACAGGCTGGGAAACCTTTGTTAATATCAAGGTGTAAAATGCCTAAAAGCTGAATAGGCTTGGAAACACGAAAGTGTGTCTAGGGTTCCGCATGTGGCATGAACATGGCTGGTCCGAGTGACACAGGTGCGCTAAGTGCACTACACCGTATAGGGATAAAAGCCCAGGCGGATAGGTTTCGGTTACGAAACTCTGTCACCCGGGCTTTTTAATTTCTCTGGAAATGGGGACATTGCCCGAGCAGAGGCTGTTTTAAAACTAGAAGTGATATAAGAATAAGTCTGAAACAAGGATTGAAAATTAGAAAAAAGGGGTGTGTCCCCTTACAAAAAGGGGACATTGCCCGAGCAAGAGCTGATTAAAAACTAAGAAAAATGTCTGAGAAAAAGTCTGAATCAAGGTATAAAAATATGAAAAAAGGGGTGTGTTTTAATGCCTCAGGTAGGAATAATAATGGGTAGTGATTCTGATCTGGCAATTATGAAAGAAGCGGGAGATATTTTAGAAAAATTCGGAATCGATTATGAATATACCATTTGTTCAGCTCACCGTTTACCTGCTCAAACTGCTGAATATGCCACCCGGGCAAGGGACAGAGGAATCGAAGTAATAATTGCCGGGGCTGGAGGAGCGGCTCATTTACCAGGGGTTATTGCAGCTTATACGCTTCTTCCGGTTATTGGAATACCGATTAAGAGCAGTACTTTATCAGGAGTAGATTCATTATACTCAATAGTGCAGATGCCGCGCGGTATACCCGTTGCCACTGTAGCCATCAACGGCAGTGCAAATGCTGGCTTACTGGCTTTGCAGATATTAGCACTAAAAAATGAAAGCATTTATCAAGCCATGCTTGAATATCGCCAAAAAATGGCTTCGGAAGTCTTGGAAAAGGATGCAAAACTCAAAGCAAGTGGTGCCAGTGCTTATCTGAATAAAGAATAGGCGAGAAGGCGTTACGAGTAAGGAGTAGAATTTTTAAATAATTTTAATCCTTCTCCAATTACGATAATTTTGATAAGTAGTTTGTTCTCTCCTGTCCAATGGGATTGCTCGTAAGGTATTTCCTTAAGGTATGGGGAGTTAATATAACGAGGTAAAAGATGTACACCGCTCTTTAAGCGATCGGGTTCCTATCAACTACTAGGTGGTGGGTACTAAACTACTGTCTCGTTGCAGCGGTGTGATAGAAACTGCTCCCCAGTTTCTTCAGATGCTTAAAATAATAGTTTCTCTAAGGAGCGAAAAGATTAACATATTTAGTTATTTTAATAAAGGAGAGTATTGTACATGATTGAAAGGTATACTCTGCCCGAAATGGGCAAAATCTGGTCGGAAAACAACAAATTAAACAATTGGCTGCAGATCGAAGTTGCTGCCTGTGAAGCCTGGGGTGAATTAGGAAAAATTCCGCTGTCGGCAGTTAAGGTAATAAAAGAACGGGCTGCTTTTAACCGTCAGAGAATTGAGGAAATAGAAGCCGAAGTTCACCATGATGTTGTAGCGTTTTTAACCAGTGTTGCGGAGTATGTAGGAGATGATTCCAAATACATTCACCTGGGGATGACCTCCTCGGATATCTTGGATACAGGACTGGCGATGCAAATGCGGGATGCCAGCAATATAATTCTGGGAAAATTGGAAAAACTAAAGACGGTTGTAGCTGAAAAAGCCAAGCAGCACAAGTATACTTTGAATATAGGACGGACTCATGGAGTTCATGGTGAACCTACTACCTTTGGCTTGAAAATGGCTTTGTGGCATAGCGAACTGGAAAGAAATGCTTTGCGCTTGGAGCAGGCGAGGGAAGTAGCAGCCTATGGGGCAGTATCTGGTGCAGTAGGCAATTTTGCTCATCTCGACCCTCGGATAGAAGAATACATTTGCCGCCGTCTGGAATTGAAACCCTGCCCGGTGTCCACGCAAATAATTCAGCGTGATCGTCATGCTCAGTTTATGACTACCCTCGCAGTGATAGCCAGTTCCCTGGAGAAAATGGCGACAGAAATAAGAAATTTACAGCGGACTGAAATACTGGAAGCCGAAGAGCCGTTTAAAAAAGGACAAAAAGGATCCTCGGCCATGCCGCACAAGCGCAACCCGATGATGAGTGAGCGAGTTGCCGGTCTTTCCCGGGTGATTAGAGGCAATGCGATGGCAGCTCTGGAGAATGTAGCTCTCTGGCATGAACGGGACCTGACCCATTCATCGGTAGAGCGGGTAATTATTCCGGATAGTTGTATATTGTTGGATTATATGCTGGAAAAATTCCTTGCGATAGTACAAGGTCTGGTAATTTATCCTGACAATATGATGTTTAATCTGAATAAAACCAAAGGGCTGGCCTTCTCTCAACAGCTTATGCTGGCTCTGGTGGCTAAAGGTTTAATGCGGGAAGATGCCTATCAAATGGTACAGCGCAATGCCATGCAAAGCTGGACTGAAAGGCTTGATTTTCAGGAATTGGTAGCCAATGACGAAGAGATCAGCAAACACTTGTCAACTGAAGAAATTACCAAAATTTTTGATCTTGCTATATATACTGCCAATGTTGATTATATTTTCAGGCGTTGTGGTCTGGAATAGCAGCAGGGATTAAAGGGGGAAATTTTGATGAAACAGGGAGATTTAATTTATGAAGGTAAAGCTAAGCAGATTTATGTTACTGATGATGCCAGTCAGGTCTTAATGATATACAAAGACGATGCCACTGCTTTTGACGGTACTAAAAAGGGTACGATTAAAAATAAAGGCATTGTAAACAACCGGGTCTCTTGCCTGCTGTTCAAGTATCTTGAGAAACATGGGGTTGAGACCCATTTGCTGGAACAGATAGATGAAAGAAAAGTACTGGTAAAAAAACTGAGTATTATCCCTGTGGAAGTGGTAGTACGCAATATAGTTGCAGGAAGCCTGGCTGGCAGGTTGGGAAAAGAAGAAGGTACTGTCTTATCCGGTCCTATCATTGAGTTTTATTATAAAAATGATGAGCTGCATGATCCGCTGATTAATGAATATCATGCCCGGGTTATGAGCTGGGCGAGTCAGGAACAGTTGAGCGAAGTGCAGGTTCAAGCTTTAAAAATCAATGATTTATTAAAAATATTTTTTGATCAAATTGGCATCATACTGGTTGATTTCAAACTGGAGTTTGGAGTATTTGAGGGACGGATTTTGCTGGGAGATGAAATATCACCTGACACCTGCCGCCTCTGGGACAAAGAAAGCTTTGAAAAATTAGATAAAGACCGTTTCCGTCGTGATTTAGGCAAGGAAGAGGAAGCATACCAGGAAGTGGTCAGAAGAATTGAAGCAGCATTTTAAATTATAGTTTGGTGTAAACGCTTAAAGGAGGAGTAGCTTTGTTGAAAGCCAATGTTTATGTGACGTTAAAAGAGGGAGTCCTTGACCCTCAGGGAGAGGCGGTCAAAAAGTCTTTACATGTACTGGATTATGATAATGTTAATCAAGTACGCATCGGCAAGTTTGTGGAGGGATGGATCAATAGCACTGACAAAGCGGACGCAGCGAA
>JAQUBU010000158.1 GCA_028686565.1 Syntrophomonadaceae bacterium | reverse complement strand
GGTCGGCCACTATCAGTTTGGCCCCGTTCTCGCGCACGTTTTTCCTGATTTTGTAGCCTATGACCGGGTGGTTCTCGGTGGTGTTGGTTCCAATTAAGAAAATAGCAGTAGCATCATCTTGCAATTCGTTGATGGAATTGGTCATTGCTCCACTGCCAAATGCTGCCCCCAGACCGGCGACAGTAACGCTGTGTCAGAGGCGGGCGCAATGGTCGACATTATTGCTTCCGATAGCTGCCCTCATCAGTTTCTGGGCCAGGTAGTTCTCCTCATTGGTAGCACGAGCCGAAGAGAACATAGCCAGGCTGTCCGGACCATTTTGTTCTTTAATAGCTTTAATTTTATTAGCGGCAAAATCCAGGGCTTCATCCCAGGATGCCGGGCGTAATTCCCCGTTTTCCCTGATTAAGGGTGTGGTCAGCCGCTCCGGGGAGGTGACAAAATCCCAGCCAAAACGGCCTTTAACACAGAGCGCACCTTTGTTTACCGGACTCCATTCAGCATCGCGATTGGAGGTAACTCCTACAATTTTGTCATCCTTGACATTCAATTCCAGGGTACAGCCGGTTCCGCAATAGGTACAGGTGGTCAAAACCTTCTCGTTTTGAGCGGGCTTGCCTTTGCCGGCTGCTACCCGGCTGGTTAGTGCTCCTACGGGACAGACCATTACACACTGCCCGCAGAATACGCAGGTGGAATCAGCCAGTTTGCCGTCAAAAGGAGTGGCGATTTTTGCATGATGTCCTCTGTCTTCGATGTTAATCGCCTGGGCTCCGGTTATCTCATCACAGACCCGAACGCAGCGGGTGCACATGATGCACTTGTCATAATCCCTTATTATAAAAGGATTGGGGTCTTCGGTATGGAAATGGGGTCCCTCGCCATCAAAGCGGGACTCTTTTACGCCATAGCGGTACATATAGTCCTGCAATTTACAGGAGCCGTCACTTTCACAGGTTGGGCACTCAAATTTGTGCCGGGCTGCCAACAGCTCCAGAACCACTGTACGGGCTTCCACTACATCCGGGCTTTCGGTTTCTATTACCATATTGTTTTCCGCAGGCATTACACAACTGGCAACCAGAGTAGGTCTGCCCTTGGCTTCTACCACACACATCCGGCATGAGCCTGCCAATCTGAGGTCAGGATCATAGCACAGGGTGGGGATGTCTGCTCCGGCTTGACGGCATGCATCAAGCAGCATTGTACCTTTCGGTACCTGTATTTCTTTACCATCTATCGTTAAATTTATCATCCTTATCCCCCCTTACGCGTATTGCAGAAGTTTTCTTCTGTATTCGTGTCCAAAGTGCTGAATAGTTGAGGTTATGGGTACAGGTGCTGCCTGACCTAAACCACAGAGGGCGGCCCTCTTCATAACCTTGGCCAGCAGCAGTATATTATTCAGATCGGCTTCCGTAGCGCGGCCGGAATTGATTTTTTCCATAATTTCACGGCAGCGGAAGGTTCCCTCTCTACAGGGATTGCATTTACCACACGATTCATGTTCAAAGAATTTGGAAATCCGGGTTACGATATCTACGATGTCGCGGGTCTCATCGAGTACCAGAACGGCTCCGGAACCAAGCGCAGCACCAATCGCACCCATGGAATCAAAGTCAATGGATGTATCCAGATTCTGCTCAGGAATGAAGGCACCTGATGTGCCGCCTACCTGGACAGCTTTAAATTTCTTGCCGTTTTTGATGCCTCCGCCCAGTTTGTAGATAACATCTCTTAAGTTATAATTGGTGGGCACTTCAAAATAGGTAGGGTTGTTTACATCTCCGGTCAATGTCAATACCTTGGTTCCGGGATATTTTGGTGCACCTATGCTGGCGTACCACTCGGCTCCTTTGGTCATGATGTAGGGCAAAGCTGCAAAGGTTTCCACATTGTTGACCACGGTGGGTACTCCCCATAATCCGGCTACACCCGGGAATGGGGGTTTAAAACGGGGTTCTCCCCGATGGCCTTCGATGGATTCAATCAGCGCGGTTTCTTCGCCGCATACATAAGCTCCGGCTCCCATCCGCACTTCAATATCAAAATCTCCTAAAGCGCCAGATGCTTTGGCACTTTGTATGGCTTTATTGAGCAACTCTACTACAAAGGGATATTCTCCCCGGCAATAGATGTATCCCTGTTTGGATTCAATGGCAGTTCCGCATATGGCCATCCCTTCCAATAAAGCCTGAGCATTCTTTTCGCATATTATCCGGTCCTTGTAAGTACCGGGTTCTCCTTCATCAAGGTTGCAAACTACATATTTCACCTCTGCCGGGGGAACAAAACTCCACTTCATTCCGGCATTAAATCCGGCTCCACCCCGTCCTCTGAGGCCGGAGCTTTTTACTTCCTGGATCAGATTTTTTCTGTCCATCTGGCGAGCCTTTTCCAGACCCTTGTAGCCGCCAACTTTTATATAATCCTCCGCTATGCGGGGATCGATCTTGTCGGCATGCTCCAGCAATAGACGCATTTCTTCGGCCATTACATACCATCCCTTTCTATAAGGTTGTCCCAATCTTGTTATCTCTCTATATATCTCTATTTATATTTTTGTATTTCTGGTAATTTGTGGTTTTCCGCTTGCCTATTTATAGGCACTCAGTATTTCCGGTACCTGGGCTGCTGATACATTAAACACTGGTTCACTGTTAACAGTTATTACCGGAGTTGCCTGACATTGTCCAACACACTCGGTCAGTTCCAGGGTAAATTTGCCATCAGCAGTTGTTTCACCTATCTTGATGCCCAGATAACTTTCGATAGCCTTAATAACCTCATCGGCACCAGCCACATGGCAAGGAGCACTTTCACACATGCGGATAATATACTTACCTCTTTTCTTCACGGAAAGATAAGAATAAAAAGTTGCTACTCCATAGGCCTGCGCCTGGGAAACCCCAAATGCCCTGGCAGCCTCTTCCAGTGCTTCTTCCGGTATATAGTTGTACTCTCTCTGCAAGGCATGAAATGCTTCGATTATTCCGCCTCGCTTGTCTTTCAAACCATAAATAATGTCTTTATAGTTGGCCATTACTACACCTCCCTGTTGGAATTAATAAATTATTTCCGCACAATACTCTGAACACAGTAATCTCTATAAGCTCACCTCGCTTTCAATCTTTAAGAATCGCTTATGATATATTTGCTGGTAAGTATATAAATCGTGCAAGGAACCTAACCTATTAACTATTCTATATAGATACAGTGTCAACCTGCTAAGACCGCACCCTATAATTACAATTTATTATAATTATCAATAATTGTTAGTGTATAATTGAATCAGCCGCGATTTAGATGAAAAACAGCTTCATCATCCCCGAAGATCATAGCATAATCGAGGTCCTCGCTATTTATGATACCCTAGTGCAATAATTCAATATTCAATGGCAGAAGTTCCATATCATTATTTGTATACAAATAATTTATCTAACATTGAAAATAGGATTGTATTATATTTTAATAATAACATAATTTTTTTGAATAAATACTGGTAGGAGTTGGTATCGGGGCATCACAAGCTATGAAGTAAGCATAATTTGCGTTACGAAAAAAGAGAAATGGATAATTTGCCCGGACATGGGTTATGCGAGTGTAAATATGGTAATACATTGGTAAACGAAAAAACGTACCTGCTGAATTTATTTTGCAGCAAGGAACGAAAATATGATTCTGATAATTATACGGACCTAATTTATTATCAACCCTTTACCAGCCGTTCGGCAATTTGCTGGGAACGGGTTAAAACCTCGGCTTCATCAAAAGCTTTAATTAGTCGATCTTCCATTATAATCTGACCATCAATTATGACCGTCTCAACATCGCTGGCCTGCGCCGAGTAGACGATGTTGGCAAGGATATCATAGCGGGGTATCATATGGGCTGCTTTCAGACTCATTATTATCATATCCGCTTTCATGCCGGGCTTCAGCCTCCCCAGTTCTTCGCCTAAGCCTAAACTGATTGCCCCGTTGACCGTAGCCATTTCCATCGCCTGATAAGCGGGTATAACTGTAGGATTCATGCTATTAACCTTATGCAGAAAAGCACAACTGCGCATTTCCTGCAGCATATCCAGGTTATTGTTGCTGGAAGCACCATCAGTACCTAAAGATACTGGAATTCCGGCATTAAGCATTTCCGGCACCGGCGCGATTCCGCTGGCCAGTTTCATGTTGCTTTCCGGGTTGTGGGCCACTGCAACACTATGTTTTTTTAGTATATCTATATCTTCGGGAGTAACATGTACACAATGGGCAGCCAGTACTTCATGTTCAAAAACTCCCAAAGCCTCCAGGTGAGCAACCGGTGTTTTGCCATACAATTTCATCATGTCATCGAATTCTACCCTGGTCTCAGCTAAATGTATTATGATCCCTGCTCTTAATTCGGAAGCAAGTTGCAAGACCCTTGCCATATAATCAGGAGGACAGGTATATGGTGCATGGGGTCCCAGGCGAAAAGCAATTCGCCCCCCGGCAGCACCATGCCATTTTTTTATAAGGGCCGGGCTCTCTAGCATCGCCAGTTCATTCTCAGGACCAACCCCTACCATACCCCGGCATAATACTGCCCGCATCCCCGAAATTTCTGCCGCCCGGGCTGCCTCATCCATAAAAAAATACATATCGGTAAAAGTAGTGGTACCGGATTTGATCATTTCCACAATAGCCAGCATAGTTCCCCAGTAAACATCTTCAGCGGTTAGTTTGGCTTCCAGCGGCCAGACTTTGTTTTCCAGCCATTCCATTAAAGGCAGATCATCAGCATAGCCTCGCAGAAGGGTCATAGCCGCATGGGTGTGGGTATTGATGAAACCGGGCAGCACCACCCGGTCACTTCCGTCTATAACCTTTTCATAGCTACCCTGGGGAGCTGTCCCTTCACCAATTGTTTTAATAAACTGACCTTCGGTAATTATGTATCCTTTTTCAATTAATGAATTCTCTCCATTCATTGGAATGATCGTGATATTTTCCAAGAGAATGCTCACTTATTATCCTCCTCACCGTTTTCGCTATCATAAATATTGGCGGTCTGCAGCCTTAATATTACCCGCAGGGAATTAGCCGTGCCTTTAGGGCTCTTTACGTGGCTACTTTTTTTGTCCATATTGTTTAAAACTCTGTTGCAGATGTGCAATATCTTCTG
The DNA here is from genome assembly GCA_028686565.1 of Syntrophomonadaceae bacterium. Lineage (GTDB taxonomy): Bacteria > Bacillota > Syntrophomonadia > Syntrophomonadales > Syntrophomonadaceae > JAQUBU01. The sequence continues at coordinate 554 of JAQUBU010000158.1, read as the reverse complement.
CCCGTAATGAATGCAAAGGCCCTAAAGGCCGGGCACATATCGCTATATGGGCAGTTTTCTCGGCAATATAACAGACCTTGAGGGCTTCGGCAATGTTTTCCCCCATGCCAACCAGACCATGATTGGCCAGGAGAACGGCTTTCCGGTCCTTTCCCAATGCTTTCATGGCAGTCTCTGCTAATTGTTTGGAACCACAAGGCGCATATGAGGTTACTCTTATTTCATGACCAATAACCTGGGCCGTTTCTTCCAATATAACGGGAATATTCTGGCGGGCTACTGCAAAAGCAGTGGCATAAAGACTGTGAACATGAACAATCGCTTTTATATCAGGACGTTTTTTATAAATTTCCAGATGCAGGGGGGTTTCTACTGATGGTTTAAACCGACCTTCCACCAGCTTTTGCTCCCAATCAACCAGGGCTATATCCTCAATGCTCAAGCTGTTATAGTCCATCCCGCTGGGAGTAATCAACAGCAAAGACTGATCAGGAACCGCTACACTTACATTTCCCCATGTGCCGGTAACTAGCTGAGATTCATAAATCTCTTTG
>JAQUBU010000157.1 GCA_028686565.1 Syntrophomonadaceae bacterium | reverse complement strand
TTGTTTGGTTTTGGCGATTAAACAATACCATAAAAGGGCATACTTTTTCATTTTTCTGTTCTTTTTATTTAGTTATTCTTTGAAATTAAGACCTGAGAGCCATCGCGGCAGCGATTTCGTTCTTCTTCTGTCATACAAGTATGACAGAAGAACCGTCCCCTTGTCAGAGACCCTTGTCACACTCTTGCCACTCTTATGCGGAGGATGTTTATTTGAGCTTTAATTCATTCCAGTTTATATTTGCTTTTTTGCCGTTAACTTTGATTACATATTACCTGATCGCCAGATATTTCTCTCAAAACGGAGCGAAAATCTGGCTATTGGCTGCTTCTTTATTTTTTTACGCTTTTGCCAGTCCCTACTATCTCCTGATACTCCTGGCTTCAATAATATTTAATCTATTTATAGGAAGGTCATTACTGGCTGCACGGCAAGCATCAAACGCTTCGGGCAAAATACTCCTAAGTGCAGGTATTGGAGCCAATTGCGGTCTGCTGGTTTATCTCAAGTACTATAATTTTCTGCTGGCTAATGTAAATACTGTTTGGGGAACGAATATTCCTGCAGCTGATATTATATTACCTTTAGGAATCAGCTTTTTTACCTTTGTGCAAATTGCCTTTCTGGCAGATATATACCGCCGGGATATAGCAGACTTTAACCTCCTGGATTATCTTCTTTCCATAAGCTTCTTTCCCAAGCTGCTGAGTGGTCCTATCACCCGTTTCAAGGAAATGGCCCCCCAGCTTAATAAAAAATCCTGGGGCGAGTTGAATTACGATAACTTGAGTAAAGGTCTATATATTTTTTTCATCGGTTTGTTCAAAAAGCTGGTTATAGCTGATACTCTGGCTCTATTTGCCAACAGCGGATTTGACCAGGCTGCTTCTTTAAGCTGTTTGGAAGGATGGGCAGCTTCTCTGGCCTATACTTTGCAGATTTATTTTGATTTCAGCGGTTATACGGATATGGCCATCGGTGTTGCCTGGATGTTTAACATATCCCTGCCTTTTAACTTTGATTCACCTTATCAAGCCAAGAATGTCCGCGATTTTTGGAAAAAATGGCATATGACCCTGACCCGCTTCTTAACTGCTTACATTTATATCCCCCTGGGCGGGAATCGCCGGGGTGAAACCCGGGCCCTGCTCAATATCATGATTACCTTTATTATCAGCGGTATCTGGCACGGTGCCGGTTGGACTTTTATCTTCTGGGGTTTCCTGCATGGACTTGCTCTTGTCATTTATCGTTTATGGAATAGAATTAATTTTAAAATTCCTTCATTTGCTGCCTGGTTTATTACTTTTAATTTTGTAAATATGGCCTGGGTTTTTTTCCGGGCCCAGGAGTGGAAGGATGCTATAAATGTTCTGGCTGCCATGTTTGGTCAAACCCAGTTGCTGGGCTTTAAAGCTTTTGCAAGCATCCTGACCGGGGACCAGGCTCTGGTCATCTTGATAGTTATGTTAGCCGTTATAATTATCGCCTGGCCCCAGAACACTAATTATTACAGTTATAATTTCGTCCCTACGCGAGGCAAGTTGCTTATCCTGCTTATTATAATAGCAGTAAGCATGCTTTATATGAATTCAATTACTCCAAAGGGGTTTATCTACAATGACTTCTAAACTCTTTTTCTGTCTTGGCATCTGCATATCAGCAGCTTTATTGCTGGCATTCGTGCTTTTTAACTATGTCCGTAATGACTATGGACTGTTTGGAAACTGCAATGAGCCTCTAAAAATTTACGGCAAGCAGGAACGCTTGCCCAAGTATCTGTTTTCTTACCGGTACATCCCGGAAAACTTTGAGGGGATTATTGTGGGGCCTTCCTTATCGGATAATCTGGACCCCAGTTTGATTGAGGAATATAAGATTTATAATGCTTCCATTTATGGCGGCAATGCTACAGAGCTTCGCCTGATAGTAGAAAATGCCCTGGAGCATAATGGCCGGCTCAAATTTTTAATACTTTGCCTCGACCCCTATTTCACCAAAGATTGCGGCAAGAAAACCTCCCATATTGACCCCCGTGAATATCGAGGTTCACTGGGTTCGGTAGATACTATAAGACTCTACATTAATCAGGTTATGGTTAAGACTGGATTCACACCAGATTACTATAATGAATATGGCTGTTTTGATTTCACTCTGGGAAAAGCAAATTCTGATGCCCGCAGCTACATCAAAGATGCAGCCCAAAAACCATCCAGCAGACAAAAGATTGAAATTAATCCCGGTGCCTTTGATGATATAGGGCAGATAGTGACTTTAGCTCATCAAAAAGAGCTGCAGGTTTTTGCCTTTTATTTTCCTCGCCCCCATGAGCTTTATCTGCTGCGCCAGGAACACTACCTTGACTACCAGAACAAAATGAACTCTCTCTTCTCGCCAGGTGACCTGGTTTGGGATTTTAACAGTGAAGAATACCGCAATTTTTCAGATAACTACCGCAACTACAGCGATGAAGCCCACTTGAGCAAACAAGGCGCTACCGTTTTACTGCGAGAAATCAAGAAGAAGCTGGAGAGTGCCCAGAGCTGACAAGGAAGGACACAAGGGGGACACAAGGGGACGTTTTTGGTGTGTCATTATGTCCTTTTAACTATATTAATAGGAAACCAAGAGCACAACGAAAGTTTTCCTTTTTGGCTCTCCTGTGTCTGAGGCTAATGACACACTAAAAACGTCCCCTTGTGTCCTTTAAGCGCATGCCATTGAGGGTTACCAGTAGTGAAGTTCCCATATCCCCAACTACAGCCAGCCATAATGTAAGCCATCCCGGAATAACCAGCAAGAGTATCGCTGCTTTAATCACCAAAGAAAAAATGATGTTCTGGCGAATAATATTTACAGTTCTCCTGCCTAATTCTATAGTGTAGGCCAGTTTAGAAAGGTCATCAGACATCAGCGCAATATCGGCAGTCTCCAGTGCGGCATCACTTCCGGCAGCTCCCATAGCAATCCCCACTGTGGATATTGCCAGGGCCGGTGCATCATTTACCCCATCACCGACCATGGCAACTTTCTCATGTCGGGCCAGCAATTCTTTCATTACCTGCACTTTATCTTCCGGCAATAACTCCGCCCGGTAATCATCGACTCCTGCCTGAGCCGATATCGCCCGCGCAACCGCTTCATTGTCACCGCTCAGCATTACTGTCCTTTGAATTCCCAGCTTCTTTAACTGGCTAATTGACTCCCGGCTGTTTGCCCGCAGGCTGTCAGACAGTGCTATAATACCCAGAACCTTTTTCTCATCGGCCAGCATCATAAGCGTATTGCCTGCATCCTCCAGACTGTTAATAAGCTCTATCTGAGGATTAATATCCAGATTATTTTCCATTAAGAAGCGAAGACTGCCGACATAAAATCTTTGCCCCTCTAACTCAGCATACGCACCCTTACCGGGGACTGCCTGAAAATTATCGACTGGGGGCATCATTAATTGCTTCCCTTGGCTGTAGCTTACTATGGCCTCTGCCAATGGATGCTCGGAACGAGATTCAATGGCTGCTGCCAAGCTTAAAATTATGTTCTCATCATAATCAGTACAAGGATAAATCCCTTTTACTTCCGGCCTGCCCAATGTAAGAGTACCGGTCTTGTCAAAAGCTATAACCTTTATTTGACCGCTTTGTTCCAAATGAATTCCGCCTTTTATTAAAACCCCTTGGCGCGCCGCACTTCCCAACGCAGATACTATGGAAACCGGGGTGGAAATTATCAATGCACAGGGGCAGGCCACCAATAACATAGCCAGCGCTTCATAAAACCAGGGTTTGAGAGGCTCCTGCCATAACAAAGGCGGGAGTGCCGCAACTAAAACCGCTGCAATTATCACCGCCGGAGTATACCAACGGGCAAAGCGGTCTACAAAATTTTGGGAAGGTGCTTTCTGACCTTGAGCCTCTTCTACCATACTAATAATTCGTGCAATGGTATTATCCTTAACCAGCTTTTCAACTTTGATTTCCAGTGCGCCGTAGCCGTTCAAAGTACCGGCATACACATGGTCGCCACTATTTTTATCCACCGGTATTGACTCCCCGGTAATAGCTGCCTGATCAACTGCAGAAGCCCCTTTTATAACCTTTCCATCCATGGCTATTCTCTCTCCGGGACGTATAATTATGATGTCTCCCTTCCGAATTTCCCCTACAGAGATAATTTTTTCAGCTGCGCCCCGCCTTACCAATGCTTCCTGGGGTGCCAGCTCCATAAGAGAACGGATGGCCCCTCTGGTCTTATCCATAGTATGTGCTTGTAAAGCATTGCCTAAAGAAAATAAAAACACCACCACGGCACCTTCACTAAACTCCCCTATTGCTACCGCCCCCGCTGCAGCCAGGATCATCAGAAAATTCATATCCAGTTCGCGAGTATTTACCAGCATACTTATTCCTGCCCGCGCTGGCAAATACCCTCCTAAAGCGATAGCAAGAAGAAATGCCGAGTTACGCAAAATAATTGGAGCCTCAAAAGTCTGAAGGCCTATCGCCAGTAACAGCATTGCTCCAGACATTAAGGTTGATATACCGTACTTGTTGCTGGTCCAGAAACTCCCAGTTTCTGCTGGTGATTGAACATCCCCCTCCGTTCTCCCATGGTAACCTAGATTCTCAATAACTCTGAATATATCATCCACCGGACTTCGGTGGGTAACTTTCATTTTTGCAGCTCCATAGTTTACAGAAGCTTCCTCAACACCTGGCATGGAGCTAATTCTTTTTTCCAGTTTGGCAGCACAATCAGCACAATCTAGTCCCTCCAACCTGATGACTGTAACTTCTGCTGCTTGCTGTTTATCTTCTTTAATTCTTTCTTCATTATAATTATCACTTATATCCTCAATATTAATAATCATTCCTGACATATTGGATTCACCTCCTTCTATCTAACTAATTTAACTAAAGCTGATCAATCCCGCGCTATTCGCAAACATGTTCCAAACCCTGGGCAAAGAGCATCCGCACATGTTCATCAGCCAGGTTATAATACATAATTTTGCCGTGGCGGCGAAACTTAACCAGCTTCTGATTGCGCAGCACCCGCAGCTGGTGCGAGACTGCAGATTCCGAGACACCAATAACTGCTGCCAGGTCACATACACATAACTCTTTTTTCATCAAAGCAAATAAGAGCTTCAAGCGGGTAGCGTCACCCATGGTTTTGAAAAGTTCGGCCAATGGCATAATGGTATCCTGGTCCAACATCGCAATCTTAACTTCCTTCACATTGTCTTCGTGAACACAATGGATTTCACAACGACCTTCAAATTCCGTACTCATAAATTCACCCCGTTACTTAATCATATGAACAACTGATCATATATAAATATTACATTTCGACATTATCTCCTGTCAAGAAATATTTTGATCTTTAAAATATTCATATGAAATTGCATCATTTTGGAATATGAACTTGAGCTAATATCGATATATGCAAAAAAAGCCGGGTAAAAACCCGGCTTTAGTGACTCTGGCTATTTAGTCAACTCCATCTCCCAGTTGCTCTCTTCATTTTTCTTTAAGTTAACTTGATAACCGCTATTAATAGCCAACTTCTTAACATTTTCCCTGGATACACTGCTGCTGCCAATCACCAGTAATTGTTTGGCACCCTGATCTATAACTTTCTTGGTTCTGATTACCGGCATGGGGCAGCTAAGTCCTCGCACATCTACTTTTTCCATGTTAATCCCCCTAATCTTCCTTGA
>JAQUBU010000156.1 GCA_028686565.1 Syntrophomonadaceae bacterium | reverse complement strand
GCTGCCTTGTTGAACCCTGCCGACCTTATGATTCTGGACGAGCCTACCAATCATCTGGATAATCAGGCTATTGACTGGCTGGAAGAATATTTACAGAGATTTCACGGGGCACTATTAATGGTAACCCATGACCGCTATTTTTTGGAACGAGTAAGCAGTCGTATTATCGAGTTGGACAAGGCGCAATTGTTTTCTTATCCTGGTAATTACAGCACCTATTTGGAGCGCAAATTGGAGCGCGAAGCCATTGAAGTGACAATGGCCGATAAAAAGCAAGCCCTGCTGCGGCAGGAACTAGCTTGGATACGCAAAGGGGCCCGTGCTCGCAGAACCAAGCAAAAAGCCCGAATCCAACGTTTTGAGAAATTGCAGGAAGATAATGTTCAGATAAAAGGGGAGAAACTGCAGATATCCCATGCTGCCAGCCGCCTGGGTAAAAAGACCATTATTCTGGAGGGTGTCTTCCATGGTTTTCAGGGAGAAAAGCTTATACAGGGTTATTCTTGTATTCTGGACCGGGGCGAGCGGCTGGGGTTGGTAGGTGCCAACGGGATCGGGAAAACCACCTTGCTAAAGATTATGAGCGGTGAACTCATCCCGGAGCAAGGCAGGGTGGATATAGGCAGCACGGTAAAAATTGGATATTTCCCCCAGGAAAGCACTGGACTGCCGGAGGAAATGCGGGTTATCGAATATATTCGCGAGGCCGGGGAATTCCTGCAAGCAGGGAAGAAGCTGCTTAGTGCTTCCCAGATGCTGGAGACGTTTCTCTTTTCACCGGCTTCCCAATGGAATACTTTGCAGAAGCTTTCCGGAGGGGAAAAAAGAAGGCTGCATTTGCTGAGAATTTTGATGGGAGCGCCCAATATATTATTACTGGATGAACCGGGCAATGATCTGGATATTGAAACCTTAACCATACTGGAAGACTACCTGGATGATTTCCCGGGTGCGGTTATTGCCGTTTCCCATGACCGCTACTTCTTGGATCGGATCTGTGAGAAGATACTGGCTTTCGAGGGAATGGGGAAACTCAACGAGTATCCGGGCAATTACTCTGATTATTTGCAGTATTTAAATAATCAAATGAACCATAAATCGGGGCAGGATGCTAAGGCTGCAGGGGACAAGAAGCCGAATTTTAAAGAAGAAAAAAAGGCGAAGCTGTTAAAGTTCTCATTCAAGGAGCAAAAGGAATTCGAGGAAATCGATGCGCGGATTGCTGCTGTAGAGGATGAGCTGCATGATATCAATAGTCAAGTAGACCACGCTGCCCAAGATTATCAGCAATTAGAAAAACTAGTGGCAATACGTCAGGTAACCCTACAGCACCTGGATGAATTGATGGAACGATGGGCCTATCTTAACGAACTGGCGGAAGTCATCGAGAAACAAAGGAACTAATAATTTGCGTCAAAACCAGAGGCATTTCCCAAAGAAAGCCTCTGGTTTTCAGTCCAGCCTATTCCTGTTTATTCTTGCTATTATTGCTTGGTCTTTTATTACTTGACCTTATTGAATCATTTAGCAGATCATCTGGTTCAAAAATTATTTCATCATACTCGCGATTAACCATTCTTAACTCCTTTGGAACTTCTTTATTGCTTTGTTTTGATTTTTCCTTCATAATTGCACCTCTATCATCTAAATAATTATATCTTCTTTCAGAAATACATTTATATACCAGTTATTGCTTGGGATTAAAGGTAAATTGTACTTTAAGCGCTTTGAACTTACTATTATACTTATATACCTGCGGTTGGGAACTGATGTATAATCTAAAATAATCTTAATTTATAACGAGGTAAAAATTATTTGACCAAAGTTGAGGTGTCTGAATGGCGCAGTTATCAACATCGTATATTATGATTATCCTATCATGCTTAAATGCCGCAATGTTATTATACACTCTGCTTAACCGTCACAAGCGATCCATGGCCCCTGATTTGCTGCTGATTTTTCTGCTCATGCTGGAATGGAATTTAAGTGTTGCCATGAGAAGTATGGCTACCAATACTGATCTGGCTATTATTTTTCACGAACTAAAATTTGTGGGCGCCGCCTTGCTTCCCGTGCTGGTATTGGTGCTAGTTATAAAATATATAGGTTTGGGACGTTTGGTGCAGAAAAAACATTTTGTGGTGTTGAGTGTTGTCCCGGTTCTAACTATTCTCTTCTCGCAGACGAATCACTGGCATCATATTTTCCGCAAAAGCTTTGATATCTTGTATCAGCCTGACGGGGCCTTTTATATTCATGCTTATAATAATTACTGGTTTTTTGTTCACAGCATTTATTCCTATACCTTGTGGGCCGTAAGTATTTTTCTCCTTTTAGAATTCTTCATACGCAAGCCTACACAGTATCGTTTACAGACCGGGATATTTATTATTGCGATTGTTTTTCCGGTTTTTACGAATCTTATTGATCTTACAGGCTGGGTAAAAGCATATGATTTGTCCGCAATTTCGTTCACGGCATCGATGGCACTCTTGCTGTACGGGGTCTTTTTCTACTCAGCACACGATTTTATACCGCTGGCCCGAATCAAGCTGGTTGACAGCTTGCTAAACCCAATCTTTATTTATAACGACAAATACCAGCTTACCGATGCGAACCAGGCTGCAGTTAACCTGGCCGGAACAAAAAATGAAGATTTGTATGGTAAAAGCCGTGAGCAAATAATGGAGATACTGCCGATACGTCCAGTTCAAAAAGGAAGTTCTATTTATTGCCTGGTTGATCTGGCAGATGGAGAAGAACAGGTATTTTCGCTGGAATCACAGTATGGAAGTAAAGCAAACGGTGTTATCATGGCCTATATAGATGTTTTTAACGATATTACTGCTCTGGAAAGTGCTAAGCAAAAAATTGAAATAATGGCGATTACCGATAGTCTTACGGGTTTATACAACCGTAATTTTTTTGATGATACCATGTGCTGTTTGGACCGTGAAGGCCGAAGACCGGTTGCGCTCATAATTGGCGATGTGGATGGACTTAAAAAGGTCAACGATACATATGGTCATGCCCAAGGTGATGAGATTATCCGCAAAGCTGCGGCGGCTATGAAAGCTGCGGTGCGCAGCGGCGATGTGGTGGCCCGGATCGGGGGAGATGAATTTGCCATTCTCCTGGAAAACATCAGCCAGGTTGATGTCGAGCGTATTATTGAAAAAATAAGAATGAACTATCGGGAACTATCCTCCAAGGATATACCTTTGAGCATTTGTTTGGGTTATGCCATTAGCAATAACGTGACCCATAGCATGGACGAGGTTCTACGCTTGGCTGACGAGGATATGTATAACTATAAACGAGAGATTTACAACAAAGGCTAAATTCGCCTCCAAGAAAATTTTGATTGATATTCTAATATACCGAACGTTGCCTTCTTATATATGATTCTTTGGGGAAAACACATATAGTTTTCAAATATTTATTTCTCCGGAACCAAAGAAAGATACATCACCTTTAATAAAGACTTCCTGTTTCATATTAATATTTGAAACCCATCCTTCAATAATACTCGGTCTGTTCAGATATTGGCCTTGGGAAATACTAATTAATTCATTGCTTTTTTTGAATCCATTCTTAACCAGATAGGCACATAATGGGCCTGCAGCACTGCCTGTTGCTATATCTTCTATAGTGCCGGAATTATTCCAGGTCCTGCATTGCAGGGTTTCCGGATTGAATACGTAAACGAATTTTGCCCTAAACTGAGAAATAAACTCCCCGAAATTGGAGATAGAGATTTTTGCTTTATCAAGGTTTTCTTTTAATGGAACCAATAGATATGGAAGACCTGTTGAAACAACCTCAACTGGATAATCATCATTTAATGCAGAACTATCTACATTTAATGATGATGCGATATCGGTGTAGTATTTTGGTGATACAACGCTTAAGAATTCCGGAGTACCTTGATTCATGATTACATTGTAATGGTCTGAGAAAAATTGGGATTGAAGGTGGATTCTTCTTTTATCAAGCATCAAATTAATATCGGCTGTTTTTTGACTGGAATAGAAGCATTTATGAATAACAGCAGCCGCTCCTAATACTGGATGGCCGGCGAACTCCAATTCTTCTTCAACGGTAAATATTCGCACTGGGTAACCGGCCTCTGTGGAAGGGAATACAAATATTGACTCCATCTGTTTGAATTCCTGGGCAATTTCCAAATAAGTTTGAGAATTAAGGGTTTATCAGGAAATATAACAGTCAAACCGTTCCCGCTCAAAGGTTTAGCCGAGAAAACATCAACATGGAAATAATTCATATTAATTCCTCCTCAGTCCTGACCTGTGCTGTCACTTGAGGCGATTTATGCATGGAATCCAACCTTTCAAAACCTTATTTATAACGAGGCGAAAAGCTGTCCCCCGCCTCGTGGCAGCGGTGCGGAAGAACTGTCTTAAAATCATGAATTAGAATAGGAACAATGAACAAGGTTTTATATATTTTCAAGGAGACCAGGTCAGAATTGTTGCATACTGTCCAACGAGGGATTGTTTATTGCCGGCGCCGCCGCCGCTCCTGCTCCTGCATATGCTCGCGTAATTCTTGTTGAGCCTGCTTGGCTTGTGCAGGGGTCATCCGGTTGGATTGAGAACTGCTGGACTGGTCGTAGCCGCGCATTTCTTCTTCATATTCAAATAGGCTGAGATCACGCCGACCTTGCTGCGCAGGTGCTGAACTATCATCGAGATGTTTTCTTCTGTCGGCAGTACTTTGCCTTAATTCCTCCAGCATGGTGTCCTTTTTAGCATGGGCAGCTCGGATTTTTTGCTCGGGAGCAGACAATATATCTCGAATATCCATCTCATTTCTTGCCCGTTTCTTCTTGCTGCCTTCTTCAAGAGGACGTAATTGCCTGTAATTCCGCGCATTGGCTATTGCTTCATCCATTTCCGGTTTATATGCCATCAATTCCGTTGCAGAGAGACTAAGGGCTCTTTGTCCCTCCTCTTTACCGGTTAATTCAACATTGGTGGCACTGAGATCAACCCCCCGGGAAGCAAAGTTTTCCAGGGCTTGATAAGTCTGAGCGGTACCCGGCATATAGTGGCCGCTGGCATCGCTGACAGTTTCCAGTTTGCCCTGGTTGACCCGGAGTTCTCCGGCTGCAGCGGTTTCCCGACCTCCGCTCATGGTTGTGTGATGGACGCGGCCATGTTCGGCCATCCCGTGACCGACATCAGCGGAATGGAGCTCGCCCTGTCCGCCCATGGTAAACATATGGCGGTGGGCTTTATCCTTTAAGCGCTGATAGGGTAGTATGTTCTGGGTATCCAGAAGCTCTCCGCCTTTATGCCGGAACCTGCCGTCCTGGATTTCCAGCTCATATGGATTTGGCTGATCTTGGGGCTGGTAGTAGGTTGGGGCTCCTCCCCGGCTTCCCCAAAAACCTTGTTGTTCTGTTTCATCATCAAACTTGGCCAGCTTGGGCATGGTAAATGCCGGGGCTGCAGGTGCACTTGCACTTGGCGATGGAGTTGTTCTTGGCGGAGTTGCTGATCGGGGAACCGGGGCATGTTCTTCCGGAGTCACATAAGCGCCGGAACCGGAGCTGGAACTGGAACTGGAACCCAGCTGGTCAAAACCGCCGGGGAGGTAATGGCTGTCCGGTCTTGCATTGCGGGGAGCCGGAGTCGAAACACTGGGAGCACGATCTTCAGCAACCGGAGTAGTATAAGAGCCAGAGTCGGAAGCATGTTCCTCAGCAACCGGAGTGGTATAAGTGCCGGAGTCTGAACCGGAACTGGAACCCAGTTGGTCAAAACC
>JAQUBU010000155.1 GCA_028686565.1 Syntrophomonadaceae bacterium | reverse complement strand
AATACGCATCCCGGCCCGGCGGGGAATAGGCACCAGAATTGAAGTACGTAATCCAGATCCCAGCTGTAATCCTTATCTGGGATTGACGGTTATATTGAAAGCTGGTTTAGAGGGAATCAAGGAAAAAATATCTCCGCCTGCTGCAATCGAACAAAATATTTATGAAATGGATCTGGCAACCCGTAAACAGCAGGGTATTAAATCACTTCCTGAAAATCTCTATGAAGCTCTTGATGAACTGCGTAATGATAAATTGATTCAGGAAGCTTTAGGGCAACACATTTATTCGCGTTTTCTCCTGGCTAAGACTAACGAATGGGAGAGCTATAGTTCGAGGGTTTACGATTGGGAGATTACTGAATATCTTGAGAAATTTTAAATATTAGTGAGGATTGGGAAAGAAGGGAAGGGGTGAAGATTTTGCGAATTAATACGAACGAAAATTCACCCAGGTGTATCGAGAGACTGAGACATCTTCGATCATATTATTTCTTAAGAACGGCAGAATAGCATCATAATTATTTCCCCTGAGTAAATATTAATATAAATATATGTTTTCAAATAAGCTGGAAGAGCCAATGCTGCTTCCAGCTTATTTACATTTTACGAAGTAAACCGGCTACTTTACCGGCTATTTGCACTTGATTTACAATGATCGGCTGCATAGATGAATTCTCAGGCCGCAGTTCTATGCAGGCATCTCTTTTGTAATATCTCTTAACAGTTGCCTCATCTTCCAATAAAGCTACTATAATTTCGCCGTTGGCAGCATCAGCTTGTTCTTTGACGATTAAATAATCTCCATCCATAATTCCAGCTTCAATCATACTTTCGCCTTTGACCTTAAGTATAAAATGATTGCCTTTTCCCAGGAAATCAACGGGAACCGGGAAGTAAGCATCAATATTTTGTTCAGCCAGAATCGGAATCCCGGCCGCAACACTGCCAACTACCGGAAGGGCTATGGTTTCACTGGTATTCTCATGGCCAGGATCAGGAGTGGGGATAAGAGCCCGCGGTTTGCTGGGGTCTTTGCGCAGCAAGCCCTTTTCTTCGAGGTGTACCAGATGAGCATGAACTGTCGAGCTGGATTTTAATCCCACAGCTTGACCTATTTCCCTTACTGATGGAGGATAACCGTTCGTTTTAATACTGTTCTTTATATAATCAAGTATTTCCTGTTGTCTATTACTAAGAATTATTTTTTCATTCATAGTGTTCATACCTCCAATATACTAAGCTTTTGCGTTAAATTATAGCATATATTAAAAATAAAACATATGTTCTTCTTATCGCCAAAAACTATCCGGTCCAATATTTTCTATACTGCTTAGAAATTTTTTGCGGGCACCTGGAAAAGTAATTTCAATTTGCTCCAGGAGTTTACTGATTTCAGTTCTTTTAGTTTTACCATCGGCCGGACAGCGGTTTTTTACCGGTTTAATCTCCAAGGTAGCAACGAATTGGCGGATTTGTGTTTCCTCAACATAGATAAGAGGTCGAATAAATGTTATATCCATACGATCCAAGTAGGTTTTAGGTTTGAAAACATTAAATCTACCCTCGTAGATCATGGAGAGAAAAAGGGTGTTAACAGCATCATCCATGTGATGACCAAGCGCTGCTTTGTTACAGTTCAGGTTTTTGCTGAGCCGGTTGATGGCTCCTCGTCTCAGATTGGAACATAGTGAACAGGGATTTTTCTCGTGGCGGCAATCAAATACCACTTGACCGATATTGGTAGGTTCTATAATTAAGGACATGCCCAATGATTTACAAAAATCATCCATAGCATTAATATCGTTCTGCCAGCCTAAATCGATATATATAGGCAATATTTCAAATTTCAAAGGTGTATATTTCTGCAGCATCTGCAGGAAATAGAGCATGGTAAAGCTGTCCTTGCCGCCTGACAAAGCAGCAGCCACTTTATCTCCATCTTCCACCAGATGGTATTTTAAGTTGGCATCGCGAACTTTTCTAAATATTTGTTTAATCAGACGTTTACTCATTATTTGTCCTCTCAAATATTACATAAATCAGGTGTTTGGATTTGTTTGGGAACAAACATAACTATAACCCAAAGAGTCTTTTCGTAAACGATTGCTTACTTGTGATTTAAGCAGTAAAACGAGATAGGGACAGTAATCCTCCACCTGTTTTGTTTAGATACCCGAACGCGTAAAGAAGCTGGGAGCACATTTTAATCATTCTTTCGCTTCACTCAAGGTACAAAACGTCACTTCATTATATGTTATTTCCTCTGGACATTGGGATTTAGTATAAATAAAACAATATAGCAATGCAAGCACAAGCTAGGTAAAAATATGGATAAAAAAAGGGGAGCATCGCTCCCGCTTTTTAGCAAAATTTATGTCTATTGCTTTTCATATATCTTTAGGTGAATTGCAGTAATTATTGCGAAAGACACAACTTAATCTAATGAACAGAGACACACCAGTTCACGGCATTGTTCCCATAATGTGGAAAAGAGGTAAAGGCAATAAGATTCAGCAGGGTGACAATCATAGACTTCAAAACTAATTCCCTTATCTCAACTAAAATATCCGGGCTTTTATGGAATATTACAATATGGATAGTAAATGAATCTATGGGCTGTTCTTCTTTACTGCATCTTTATAGCTTCGGCTGATAAGTTCAACCGGATGCATTACTTTAGCTTTCCAGTTATGCCTCTTGATTCCGAAGCGTAATTGCATCATACAGCTGGGGCAGCAGGTAGCCAGTATATCAGCACCGGTTTCCATCGCACTATCCATTTTCTTATCAAGAATCTTCATTGATAAGTCGTAATGAGTCAGGCTGTAAGTACCTGAGCCGCCACAGCAGCGATTGGCAAGACCCATTTCCAGGTATTGTACACCTGGTATGCGCTGCAGCAGTTCCCTGGGCGCTTTTTTTATTCCCTGGGCATTGGCCAGATGACAAGGATCATGATAAGTCACTTTCAAATTATCATTGGCTGCATTTTGAGGTACTTTGATATCAAGCACCTCCACCAGGAATATGCTTAAGTCCATTACACGATCTGAGAAAGCTTTGGCTTCTTCTTCAATCTTAAGCCCGCCTAATAAGAACTCCATGTTTTTATAGGCCAAGGCTGATGAGCATGAAGCACAATCGGTAATAATGTAATCGTATTGGTAGTTGGCAAATATCTTTATATTATGAGCGGCCAGCCGGCGTGCAGTATCAATCTTGCCATTGGCAATATGCGGCAAACCACAGCATTTCATATCATTGGGAATGATGACCTCGCAGCCATTACGGGTCAAAACATCTACAGTAGCCAGGGCAACCTGAGGATTTAAAAGATCAGTACCGCAACCCAAAAAATATGCAACAGTGTATTTCTTTTCACCCCGAGCCGGACTAATTTCGGGTAGAGAATGACGCGCCGGATGTTTGGGTACTGAGGTTAATATTTGCTCGGCTTTGGATAAATCTCCAGGCAGTATTTTGGTCAGACCCAAGTTTCTAGCCAAGGTTTGCAGTCCAGTCTTTTGGGCTCCTCCCATTAGTTTGGTAAAGGTTTTTAAAAGGTTCGGTTTGGTCCAAAGAGTATCAAAAACCAGTTCCTTACCGATACTGGGATTTTTCTCATATATATATGAGCGGGCAGCAGCATTCAACTCGTGAATGTCAATACCTGAGGGGCAGTTAATACTGCATGTCTCACACATCAGACAGGTAGTCAGCCTTTCGCTCACATCACTGTTTGCTTCCACTTTGCCATCACGGAGCATTTGCACCATAAAAACATGACCCCGCGGAGCGGCCGTTTCATTTCGTATTTCAGCAAAAACCGGGCATACACTCCGGCACTTGCCGCAGCGAACACACTTCATTATTTGTTCTTTTACAGGAGGTAATTCTTTGAAATCCAAAACGTCCCCCTCCTTTCCATGGTTAGAATAGTTTGCCAGGGTTCATAATGCCTTTATCGTCAAAAACTTTTTTAATGCCTTCCATTATATCCACTGCGTTGCCATGTTCAAGGCGTGCATACTGTCGTCTTACCGCACCTACTCCATGTTCTCCTGTGGTTGAGCCTTCCATCTCTATAGCCAGCAGATGAATATCATGCACCAGCTTAAGAACCTGCTCAATTTCCGCTGGATCTTCCGGATTAATTACTGGAGCAGTATGAACATTGCCATCACCGATGTGACCATAATTAACTACCTTTATTCCGTATTTATCACCCAGTGCGCGGATAGCTCTTAAGGTATCAGCAACCTTCGCCAGCGGAACACTGATATCCTCACCGGCAAAAACGCGGCTGGCACCCGGCCGGACTCTGGCGGCGGCTGTAGCAGTAACACTGCGTCCTTCCCAGAGTTCAGCCATACGCTTGGGATCGGTAGCCCATTCTACATTACGAGCTCGCTTGCCTACAACTTCCTTTATTACATTGCCCTCATATTCAACACTGGGGGGATTGCCATCTACTTCAAACAGAAGTATCGCTTCGGCATCAGGAAGATTGATTTCCGGTTTAAACTGGTTAACAGCCTGGATAGCAGAACTATCAAGGATTTCAATCCCTGAAGGCAGAATTCCCGCCTGGTATATATCAAGAACTGCTGCAGGTGCTTGGTCCAAATCATCAAAAACGGCCATGGCAATACCCCGAGCCTTCGGTTTGGGCCAGCAGCGCAAACGAATCTTGCTAACAATACCCAAGACTCCCTCAGAGCCAATCATTAATTTGGTCAGATTAAGCCCCGAAACATTCTTAATGCATTTAGCTTTTATTCCCCCGGTGGTAATAATATCACCATTGGGTAAAACAACTTCCAAGCCCAGGATGTACTGTTCAGTACAGCCGTATTTTACCGCCCGCAGTCCACTGGCATTGTTGGCAACCATCCCCCCGACTGTACACATCAGGCTGCTGCCTGGATCAGGAGGGAAAAAGAGATTATATTTAGCCAGCTCTTTATTTAATTCGGCATGAATGACACCAGGACGTAATATGACCTGCATATTGGATGCATCTATTTCAATTATTTCATCCCAGTTGGAGAGATCCAAGACTATACCGCCTTTTACCGCTATACAACCTCCGGTTTCACCTGTACCCGCACCACGAGGGATTATGTTAATATTATTCTCATAGGCAAACCGCATTACTTTTTGTAAATCTTCAGTTGAGCGTGGTATAACAACTGCATACGGATTACTGGGTTCAAGTTTGGTTAGAAAAGAACTATCATAAGAATAATACATTAGATCAAGATCTTCGGTCAGGACCTTTTCCTTACCAAGCATTTTGAGAAGTTCTTTCTTAATAACGATATTATCCATAACTTCACTCCCCATTTATAACGTCAATTTTTTTACACTACAAAATCACCGTCCTATTATAGCACAGATAAAGAAATGGAAGCTTATCAATTTCATTTCGGTTAACATGAATATCATATTAATAACTCAACTTTCGTAGTTGACATATTATGCGACCTAACTAGTGTACTTGTCATTGCTATGAGATAGAGTACCTGTCATTGCGAGCGCAGCGCGGCAATCCATCCATCGCCAAGTCATTTTTAGATTGCTTCTCTAACGCTCGCAATTATTACGGGTAATAACCCGCCACGATAAACGAAAAGCGTTAGATCGTTTTTCATTTACGTAATCAATTACCGGGGAAGATTGCCGCGCTGCGCTCGCAATGACAGGTAGGCGCTGCGCTCGCAATTAGTCATGCAGCAAAGCTGCACCACGATAAACGAATCCTTATATAAGTTATACTATAAGTATGGCACGAGTTCGATTGTCATTGTCCTTTGAGGTCGACTCGCAATTTG
>JAQUBU010000154.1 GCA_028686565.1 Syntrophomonadaceae bacterium | reverse complement strand
TGTCAACCGGGGGAATTCCCATGAATATCTTTACAGTGCGCAAATACCGGGAGAAGCCGGTGCTGCTCATTCTTTGTGATGTTTCCGGTTCGGTCATGAATTTTAGCTGCATTTCGCTGGCCTTGACCGCTTCGCTGGAAAGGTTTTTTCAACATATTGAATCCTATGCTTTTATTGACGAGATTTCTGATATAACGAGTTTGCTTATGTCCGGCAATTCCCTCAATTTCCGTGGTCATGTGCTGAAAAATGCCAAAGTAGTGGGAGCAACCGGCTATACCAATTATGGCCAGATGCTGGTCAAATTTCACCAGCGTTTCCGCCATCGCCTCACCAGGAAAACAACTGTATTAATATTCGGTGATGCCCGCAACAACTGGCAGGAGCATGAGAAATGGGTATTGGAAGAGATCAAAAGGCAGGCGAAAAAGGTTTACTGGTTTAATCCGGAATCGCAGGCTTTATGGAGTTTGGGAGACAGCATCATCTATGATTATGCACCTTTTTGCGATGCCGTTTTTGCCTGTCCAAGCTTATTGGAATTGGAAAAATCTTTGAGCAAAATCTAAGAGGGGAACTAGAATAAGTACAAGGGTGACCGGCTGCCCCCCGTTCTCTATGCTTTCTTTATTCGTGACACAATGGTAGGTGTGGTCAGTACAGTAGATCGAAAAAGTTATTGTGGCGGTATCCCAACTTTTTAAGATTGCCTTTCTTATGTCCGCTGCCGGTTTGCAGAACCTGGGCGAATCCATAGTGTTGACAGAAACACTGGTCTTACCGGTAATTATCTAATCCTGGACATATCCAGAATAATGGGAAGGTATTGATCATTCAAAAAGCGAAACAAACATAAATCGTAAATTGTGTATAGTGCAAATACTTTAATGATTAATGATAGGGGATATCTTAATGGGGCACTTAATTCATTCCAAGGATGAGGTTTATCGGGCATTGGCCGAACGACTGAACAGGGAACCGGTCGGGGTGCTGATAAACGATACACTAATGACAATTATCCAGCGACTTTATACGGAGAGCGAGGCTATAGTTGGAAGCAAATTCCCGATGGTTCCTATGAAGATTGAAAGGATAGCCAAGGCTGCCGGTATCAGTTCAGAAGAGTTGAAACCAATCCTGGACAGGATGGCTGACAAAGGGTTGGTAATGGACTTTCCCCGCCGGGAAACATCATTCTACATGCTGGCGCCGATGGTTATCGGTTTTTTCGAGTACACTTTTATGCGCACCCGTGATGAAGTCAATATGAAAGAATTGGCCGAGCTTTTTAATAGTTATTTTAGTGATAAAGAGGCGATGAAAGAGTTTGCCGGCATAGATACCAGGATGATGCGCACATTGGTATATGAACATCTCATACCGGTAGCTGTTGAAACTGAGGTTTTAACTTACGAAAGGGCCAGTGAAATTATCCGCAAAGCTGGGGGAGGAGCACTTTCTATGTGTGCCTGCCGTCATAAGGCAAGTCATTTGGGCAAAGCCTGCGATGCTCCTTTGGAGGTATGTACTTCCTTCGGCAATGCTGCGGAGTGGGTTATAAGGAGAGGTATGGGGAGGCCAGCCTCGGTGGAAGAATTGCTGCAAGTACTTGATAAAACCGAAGAATTAGGGCTGGTACATAATTGTGACAATGTATTGAATAATCCCACTTACATATGCCATTGTTGTGCTTGCTGCTGCGTAGTTATGACTAGCATAAATAAACATGGACAATATTCTACTCAACCGAGTAATTTTGTTCCGGTAATAGATCAAGAAATGTGTATCGGCTGTGGTATATGTGCGGATAGCTGCCTTGTTAATGCGATCACTATGCAAGAAGTTAATGATAGCGAAGCTCCTGTAGTAAATAAAGAGATTTGCATCGGTTGCGGTGTATGTGTATCCACTTGCCCGAATGGCTCCTTATCTCTGTCGCGCCGAGATGTTTTGCACATTCCCCCAACTGATTCAAGAGATAAGTTCAGACGCATTGCCCAGGAGAAGGGGAAAATATAATTGGAGTAACTTTTGTAAGGCTACTTTGATTTTGTACACGAATAAATCCAAAAACAATGTATTCCAAAGTTGCTTTCAAAGAATTGTTTCAAAGCAACCATCATTTCTAAGTTAATGACTTATAGTTTACGTCATTTAGCAGAACCATATATCTGATTAAAATACCAAGTCCAAACCCTATCAACGCCGAACCCAAGAGCATCCACAATGGTCCCGGAAAGATATTATTAATTGTAAATGTATTGGAATAGATGCACCCAATTGTTCCGGTATATGCTGACAGTGTAAAAGGGAGAAATAGCAAGGGTATTTCCTTTCCTCCTGCATCGTAGCAGGCATCCCAGATTGCAAATAAATATATGCAGGGATAGAACATCAGCCACTGGTAATTGGTTGAATTAATTGCTTCTATGGTTTGGCCGTGAAAGCTGGATATAATGATCGTATTTAAGTTGGATTTCATATTTATTAAGAATTCCAAACCTATTAGAGTAAGTCCTTTAAGGTACTTTCCATTTACTAATTGGCCAAACCCTGGGATAGCTATGCTCCAAAGTGCCGCTTGCAGTGCATTATAGTTGCCCATTATAATAAACTGCCAGTAAATATATTTGTTAGCATTGTTAAACCTCTCATAAATCAATTTAAATATACCATCTTAGATTGCCCATCATTATTTGGTATTATTTATCAAAAATCAATACATGAAAATCCTTCTTGTACTAAACCTTGGATAAAAGGCGAGCTGAGAAAGTTAGCATATATGGTTTCAGTATTCGGATAAGAAACTAGAATAGGTAAAACTTAAGCAGGAAAATATTTCTCTTTTGCAGAAGGTGTAGATTAAGGGGGGAGTTATAGTATGCGGAAACACAATTACGGGTTGTTTTTAGACTTGGTAAAACGTAGCGGTGGAGGAGATAAATTTAACTTAGTAGATGTTTTGTCAGATACCTATCCTCCACCACAAAGAGCGGAGCTGGCAAAACAGCTAGCGGAAGATGGATTTATAGAACTTGAACAATTAATTGCAAATGATACATCAATTACAATTAAAGGTGTCTTTACTGAGAAAGGATTAGCACAGATTAAAGCCGGAAATCTTCTTGATATGTCAAACCGTTGAGAAATCAGGGCAATCCTGTTTCTTTACCGCCCATTTGGGCGGCTTCTTATTTTTCTGGAAAGCAAATCAAATAATCAGCACCTCAACAGTAACAAGTAAATGTCATTGGAAATATCGGTGACCCTCAAAATAATGTTTACCATACGCATATATATTTAAAAGGGTGAAACATTGTCAGGAGGATCTCCAATATGGAAATAATTGTTCGTACGGGAGCAATTGCACCGATTCATTCAGCAGGTTTCTCATTGAAATCATATAAGCCAAAGAAAAAAAATTCTGGTACAACTGCCAAAGCAGATGCAGCACAATCTTCTTTCTTTATGGTTTTATCTGAACTGGTAAAGAGTAGTGATACGCATTTACAGAAAAAACCCAGCGTTAATGATTGACATAGTGCGGTATAACTATATAGATATTTTTAAGAGGGGTATAGCCCCTCTTTTTTGATTACAACTCTTATCATTGGTTGGATAAACTGAGATATTCTATGTCCTTTAAGAAAAACCTTTCTAATATCCGAGAGCTCGCCTTAAAAGAGTAAGGAATTGGCTATTAATGAAGAATCCGTTTGTCACTACCAAAGAAAAGGGAACAGGACTAGGGCTTGCCGTCTGTTATAGTATTGCGGCTCGTCATAATGCAAGAATTGAGGTTGAGACCAGTTCGAATGGAACAATATTCAAAATGCGATTTCCTTTGCCTACGGAACAAGATTTGATTTTTTAAGTAAAGTATAATCCTAAAATACTTATTCATTTATGTGTCTTTTAGACATTGCGAACATCCTATCCCGGTATATCGAGGCATTACTTATGCTTTCCGATCAGGCGATATACGATAAATCCGAGCCATAGGCCAAATACAACCAGACTGGCGCTTTGCAGCTTAGTAAGGGCATTGAAGTCAAGGGTATAGATCCAGAGAGTAAGCGCAATTAAAAAAAGCACATCAGATATAGTAATTTTCTTCACTATAAAACAGTGACCGTATAAGATGAATGGATTTGGTTCACCGTATCACCTCCTAAGCTGATTTAATCATATTATGACTGCAATACCTAAAAAAAGCTGAAAAGAAAATGAAAATGAGCTTAAATTGACTATAATTATTTCTTAATTGTCATTTGTTTTTCTTTTTTATAAGCTTTCCATCCAGGGCACCACTTGCTATGCCAGTGCCAAAGCCTGCTCATGAATGCCTTGGGGTTTTTCTCTGCCGAAGCTCGCCATTTACAGTTCTCACAATTAGATGCCATTTTTATCTCTCCTTTATATCTAAGTTGAACTTGCTCCTAATAATAGAGTTTTTTATGGCAATTAAGTATTAAATAAACTTCTGCATCCAGACTACGTCAAAATCGGTATTTTGTTTCTTGCCAATGTTTTCAAATCTTCCACATTCTTTGAATCCGTGAGCTAAATGAAAATCTATGCTGGCCTTGTTAAGTGAAGTGATGCTTGCCAGGAGAGTTTCGATTCCCATTTCCTTGGCTTCATTAATCAGAATATTAAATAGTCTGGTACCCAGGCGTTTTTTAGTATATGGAGGGAGTATAAAATAAGTTAATTCAGCAACTCGGTCAAACACTTCTGATTGATGATAGCGGCCAATGAAACCGAAGCCGATAACACCATCTGCTTCCTTTTCAATTACATAAAAAGGGTAGCCTTTGGCCATTTCCAGTAAGGGCTGAAAAATAGCATGGCTAAGTTTTTTTTCAGGAAAAGCCGCAAAACTGTTTTCAATGTAATAATTAAAGATATCTATAACTTTTGTTCCGTCTTTTTCGTTAACTTTGCGAAAATTGTACTCCATATATTTACCCCCTAAATATTCTGTCATGTTACTGCAAGAATTTTTGTATTTGTCGGATTTGATCAGTACAAGTTATCTTGGTTCATTACTCAACTTTCTGACCAAAAGAACAGGCTGAAAAGCCCGGAAAAGCAATAAAATAAACTGTTTAAAATTCCATATTGACGAACATCGCGAGCTATCTTATATGTCATTGCGAGTGCAGCGAAGCAATCCATCCATCGCCAAGTCATTTTAGATTGCTTCTCTACCGCTCGCAATTCTCACGGGTAATAACCCGCCACGATAAACGAAAAGCGTCAGAGCATTTTTCGTTTATGTAATCAATTACCGGGAAGATTGCCGCGCTGCGCTCGCAATGACAAGTTGGCGCTGCGCTCACAATTCTCACGCGCTGGGCGCACCACAATAAATGAATACTTTTTGCGGTTCTGATTCATAATTCTACCATGGCACGAGTTCGATAGTTTCATAGCAATGACAAGTACGCTATTTCATAACAATGACAAGCACACTAGTTATGTCGCATAATATGTCAACTACGAAAGTTGAGTTAATAATAAGGGGTTAGAATGGAATATTCTTTTCATAATTTGGTTGACTTGAAAAAAATACAACAGCTATTGGAAATATTCACAAATCTTGCTGGGGTTAGCGTAGCATTAATCGAACCAGATGTAACATTTATGCCCGAAAAAGGATGGCAAAAAATTTGCAGTCAATTTCATCAGAAACATTCTGTTAGTGCTGAACAGTGCCGCTACAGTAATGAGATGCTTAAAAATTATGAGGGAGAAGAGAAATATAATATTGCTACATGTCCCAATGGCTTGATTCATGCAGCTGCACCGGTTGTTATTCAGGGAGAAACGGTAGCAACGGTAATTGCCAGTCAATTCCTGATTGCTCCACCGGATATG
>JAQUBU010000153.1 GCA_028686565.1 Syntrophomonadaceae bacterium | reverse complement strand
CAGCGCGGCAATCTTAAATGAAAATGCTCTGACGCTTTTCGTTTATTGTGGTACAGCTTTGCTGCATGACTAATTGCGAGTGCAGCGAAGCAATCCATCCATCGCCAAGTCATTTTAGATTGCTTCTCTACCGCTCGCAATTATCACAGGTAATAACCCGCCACGATAAACGAAAAGCGCAGATCGTTTTTCATTTACATAATCAATTACGAGGGAAGATTGCCGCGCTGCGCTCGCAATGACAGGTTGGCGCTGCGCTCCTTGCAATGACAAGCACACTAGTTTCATAGCAATGACAAGTACACTAGTTTCATAGCAATGACAAGTACGCTAGTTATGTCGCATAATATGTCAACTACGAAAGTTGAGTTATTAATTCTAATGGTGGTACGGTTCGCCCTTCAATATTTTGAAGCCGCGATAGATTTGCTCGGTTAGAATTAAAACCGCCATTTGGTGAGGAAAAGTCATGTGGGAAAAGGATATTTTATAATCTGCCCTCTTTTTTACTTCATCACATAGTCCGTACGCATCGCCAATAATCAGATTAATCCGGCTTTTGCCCGAGGTATTCCAGACCGTAATTTGTTCTGCCAGACCCTCTGAAGTAAGCTGCATACCTTTAATATCCAACACAACCACTATTTCGTCTTTTCCCAGCAGATTCAAAATTTTATCTCCTTCTTTTTTAAGAAATTTTTGTATTTCTTTTTCACTTGCCCGGGGACTAATTTTCTCCTCCAGTCCGTCCAATAATTCGATATTAGTGTAAGGCCCCAGGCGTTTAAGGTATTCATTGATTCCTTCCAGGTAAAAAGGTTCACGTATTTTCCCTACCGATATTATGCGGTATTTCAATTAACTCACCCCGTCCTGTCACAACAGCTATTTTCCAAATAACAGCAATTTTATCCCCGATATTTTAACAGTAAGTCTTTTTATTGCTTTTAACATTTCATTTCTTTATACACATAGTATAAACCAAATTGATAAAAAGAAATTATCCGCAGCAGATTTAGGGAAAGCCAGTTGGTTTTAGCGGCTTCCCATGTATAATGAAGCTCTTTGCAATGATCATTAACTATAACTGGATCAACCGTTGAAAATAATTGCATTTAAAACAGGTTAGCCAGATATCAACCTGGCTTAACTTGTTTTTCTTTTGTTTGTCTAATTTACCAGTTTGTAATTAAATTAATATTTATAAAGGATTTTGGCGAATACTACCGAATATTCAGACTATATTGTATACCTTCTATTTAGCACATTCTATTTTCAACTCTGTTGGCAGTTTAGCTTTGTATATTTATATATTAGTGGAGGTGAGAAGATGGATTCTTACCAGAATAGGCTCAATGCAGAACTAATTAAAGATAACTTCCGCACAAACGAGGATAAATTCCGCACCCTGGCTGATACCGCTCCTTCTCTTATCTACCTTTTAAAGGGCAGCCGCCTTATCTATGTTAATATTGCTTTTGAAACCATTACCGGCTATTCTCAGGAAGAATGTCTTCATATGCAAGCCTGGGATTTCATTAATCCTGAATATCATGACTTTGTAAAGGAAAAAGCTCTGGCCCGGCAACGCGGCGAAACTAATCCTGATCGTTATGAAATCAAGATATTGACCAAAACGGGCCAGTCTAGATGGGCTGATTTTGCCACATCGGTTATTAACCTGGATGGCGAGATAGTATCTCTCGGGGTTGCTTCTGATATTACTGAACGAAAAATTGCCGAAGATGCTTTACGGGAATCTGAACAGCTACTGAATAATATTATCAATTTTTTACCGGACGCTACTTTAGTAGTTGATCTGGAAGGCAGGGTTATAGCCTGGAACCAGGCAATTGAAAGGCTTACCGGGGTTAAATCCAGTGCTATTATCGGCAGGGATAATTACGAATATGCCCTGGCTTTTTACGGGGAACGAAGACCCATCCTGATTGATCAGGTGCTGGAAACCTATAGGCACTCCAATAAAGATAATGCAGCCATTTTAGAAAACATTACCGGTGAAGAGTATTGTTCCCAAATCGGAGAATCCGGTGCTTATTTATACGGCATTGCCGCTCCGCTTTATGATGTGTCTGGAAAAATGCTGGGGGCTATTGAATCTATGCGCGATATTACCGAACAGAAAAAAGCGGCGGACGAGATTATTTATCTCAGCAAGCATGACAAGTTAACCGGCCTTTATAACCGAGCCTATTTTGAACAAGAAACCAATCGTATGGATAATGAAGCAAACCTGCCTTTGACCATGATTATCGGTGATGTGAACGGATTGAAGATGGTTAATGATGCTTTCGGGCACCACAAAGGAGATCATCTCTTGAAAACCGTAGCCGACATATTTGTATCCTCAATAAGCCACAAAAAGGCGGTAATAGCTCGCTGGGGCGGCGATGAATTTGTTATACTGCTACCAAAAACAACTGAGGATCTGGCCTTGAAAATATGCGCTGATATTAAACACAAGCTGACCACTCAGGAAAGCTTCCCCGTTCAGGTAAGCATTTCTCTGGGTGTCGCAACCAAAAAATATTCACCGCAAAAAATCTCTAATATCAGCAAGGAAGCTGAGGACCGAATGTATCGCAACAAACTGCTGGAAAGCAAAAGTAATCGCAGTTCTTTCATCAATTCACTTGAAAATACGCTTTGGTCTAGAAGCCATGAAACTCAAGCACATACTCAGCGCGTACGCAAAATGGTCTTAACTATTGGCAATTATCTCGATTTGCCCGATAGTGAAATAAGCAATCTGATACTCCTGGCTTCTCTTCATGATATCGGCAAAATAGCTATTCCTAACAGTATTCTGGACAAACCGGGCAAGCTGTCTGCAGAGGAATGGGAACTAATGAAAAAACATAGTGAAATCGGCTATCGTATCGCCCTTTCATCTCCTGAATTAACCAACATCGCTGATTCCATCCTGGCCCACCATGAACGCTGGGATCAAACCGGTTATCCCCTGGGTATCGGGGGTATCGACATCCCGCTTAATGCTCGCATACTCAGCATTGCCGATGCCTGTGATGTTATGCTGCATGGGCGGCCCTACCAGGCAAAAATTAGTCTTTCTGAAACCTTAAATGAAGTTGCAAAATGTGCCGGAACCCAGTTTGACCCCGATCTGGTCAAGCTGTTTTTACATATTATGTCTAATTCAAATCCGCTTGCTTCTCCACTATAAAGCATATGAAATTATTTCGTTGCATTAATCATAAGATGAATTAGGAGGGCAATTTGCGATTGCCCTCCGATTAGCGTTATATTTTTATTATTTATTTTTTAAATATTTCCTTCTACACTAACTGAGGCAAGCGGTGAGCTGAAGCTGCCAATTCCTGAGCCATAGCTTCCAGTTGTTGTATGTCAGTTAATCCGCTCTGAATCGTAACTCCTGCTTCATTAACTCCTTTGGTAATTACACAAAAAAACGGAGGCTTTTCCAGCCTCCTTCTCTTTTTACTCAATTATTGTCTTAAAGGATTTATTCTACCTTTGCTCCCAGTTGACCCAGCTTCGCGCCAATGTTTTCATAACCGCGAAATATATGAATGGCATCTTCTATGGTAGTCTCTCCCCGCGCCGCCAGCGCGCTTAAAACCAAGGCCGCACCCGCTCGCAGGTCAGTAGCTTTAACACGTGCGCCGTAGAGGGTATTGACCCCGTTTACAACTGCGGTGTGTCCCTCGACTTTAATGTTTGCTCCCATACGTTTTAATTCATCGACAATTTGAAAACGATTTTCAAATACATTCTCAACTATTACACTAGAACCTTCCGCCAGGGATAGTAATGCCATCATTTGCGATTGCATATCGGTAGGAAAGCCGGGATAAGGCAAAGTCTTAATATCAACCGGTCGGACTTGCTTGCTGCCTCTTACACGAACCCCCTGATCAGTTTCCTCTACTATTGCGCCAGTTTCCTGCAGCTTGGCAACAATGGGATGGAGATGTGTAGGAATAACATTTTCAACCAGAACATCGCCTTTGGAAATAGCCGCTGCTATCATATAAGTACCGGCTTCAATACGATCAGGGATTATAGCATAACGACCGGCTTTGAGTTCATTTACTCCTTCAATTTTGATTAAATCGGTACCTGCGCCCCTTATTCTTGCTCCCATCGAGTTAAGAAAATTGGCCAGATCCACAATTTCCGGTTCTTTAGCGGCGTTTTCGATAACGCTCTGTCCGGGGGTTTTGGCTGCCATCATCATAATATTTTCGGTAGCGCCAACACTGGGAAAATCCAGATAGACACGGGCTCCTGCCGGTGCTTTGGTCCGAGCATAAATAAAACCATGTTCTATCTCAACTTCCGAGCCTAAAGCCTGTATCCCCTTAATATGAAGGTCCATAGGTCTTGAACCGATATCGCAGCCGCCGGGGAGAGAAACAATTGCCTCTTTTTCCCTGCCCAGCAACGCCCCCAGGAACAAATTCGAAGCTCTTAATTTTTTCGATAGTTCGTAGGAGGTCTTAACCTTGACTGCTCCTTGCGGAGGACAAATTGATAAACTCCCGTCTTCATTCCAGCGGGCGTTTACCCCCAGGTCGTTAAGAATCTTGACCATTACCTCCACATCGCGTATCCGGGGCAGGTTATCCAATATGGTTTCGCCGTCGGCCATTATACTGGCCACCAAAAGAACCAGGCCAGCATTTTTGGCCCCGCTGACCCGAACCCTGCCGTTGAGCGGGTAACCCCCCTCTATGACCAAACTATTTTTCAAGTCTTACACCTCTCGCCCTAATTATTCCTTAAGAGAATGATAAAAGTTCTTTTCAAAAGTATTATAATCGATTCCGAGACAGTCGTGTACTGATTGTTCCATAGTTCGCTTCTGCCCCAGCTGCTCGAGGATATCGAAAATTTCTTCTTCTCCATATTGATCTACGATATATTCTACTACTTTGAGGGATTCCCAATAAGCTACCTGTTGATCCAAACGGTCAAATTCTTTTGCCAATTTTTCCAGAGTATAGTATTCAAGATTTTCCCCCCCAGTGAAGGGATCAGCAAACTGAAAACCGGTTATCTTCTTTTCTGCATACTGCGCAATTCCTTCTGTCCACCAGCGATTATAATTCCCCTGACTAATTTCGTCAACCATCAGATGAGTAAATTCATGAACCATCGGCCCTTCTTTAATGAATCTTTCCTTAATATCATCACCAAAAAGCCATTCCCGCGGTGATAGCACCCGAATGGACCCTCCCCAGTAGACCCCCATGGCTTTTTCGTTTTTATCCCAGCCGAAACTGGAGGCCAGGCTCTGTCCATTAGGATACACTACTAGAATAGTTTGTCTATTTGATTCCCAGTCAAACTCCTCTTTAACTGATAAAGCCGCTGCTTCTGCCGACTCAGCTATTATTCCCATGTAATCTTTATCCGCTGCAGTATACTTTATAATAAAATGCTGGGTCTGCATTTCAGCAAAACCGGCTGTCTTTAGTTTGACTTCCTGTCCCACCATCACTCGCATGATAGCATTACTGTTCTTGCTCAGCAATAGGGCTAAGACCATAATTATTATAAGGACTAAAGCCGTGGTTCTCAGTATCTCCCCAGACTTGATCTCCCACATTATATTCCTCTCCCCTCTGCACTCATTATACAATGGCAGCTATTATCAAGGGGAAAGCAAATAGTGGGGCTATTCCTTCAAATACTCAGTTACGGCTATTCCTGCCATAGCCCCGTCACCAACTGCAGTCGCAATCTGCCGTTCCTTTTTAACCCTTACATCACCGGCAGCAAATATGCCAGCTGTAGAAGTATTCATTTTTTCGCCGGTTATAATGTAGCCATCTTCAATATCCACAATATTTTCGCTAAAGTCAGCTCCCGAAACCAGG
>JAQUBU010000152.1 GCA_028686565.1 Syntrophomonadaceae bacterium | reverse complement strand
ATCTGTGACAAATGTGACGACGGGTTCGAGTTATTGCACATAGATGTATTGTGCATTATTTATCAGGAAAGCACTTAAAGAATTAGCTTATAGAATTAGTTAACAAATGAGAAATTACGACCACTAATGTCTAATAATGCGATGTTTACTTAACCAGCGGTTATTTCTTGAGGCTAGGTGTGCAATTACGGATATAATACGGCGGAGTGTTAAGCTACTGATTATGACCTGAATATTAGGAGATCTGGAGGATGATCAAATATGAATGAATATCGTTATAAAAAGATCGATGCATTTACATCTGAAAAGTCATTGGGCAATCCGGCAGCGTGTATTTATTTGGAAAATGGTCATATTCTGAATGGAGATAAGATGCTGGCAATTGCCAGACAGCATAAAGGCTTTGTCTCCGAAGTTGTATATTGCAGCGAATCTTCGCAAGCAGATTATAAGCTGGTTTATTATTCATCCGAATGTGAAGTAGATTTCTGTGGGCATGGTACTATTGCCTGCATGTACAGCCTTATTAAGAGCACCCCGGATCTTATGGAAAAAAGTGAACTAGTTATAGAGACAAATAATAAAGGAAAATTGACCGTTTACAACCGGATTCCCGAGCAGGATGCGGTATATATTACCGCTCCGGAACCTCAATATATTGGTACAGATTTATCATTAGAGGGTATAGCACAAAATTTGGATTTGGGAACCAAGCAAATTCCTAAACAGTATCCGACTGATATAATAGATGCTGGATTAAGAACATTAATAGTACCCGTTACTGCCCTTGAGGACGAAATCAAAGTTTACCCGCATGAACAGTAGCTCAAGAATTTTTGTTTGGGTCATGACATTGATATTATTTTAATATTTTCTAAAGAGGTACAAAACCCTCAAAATATAGCCCATACAAGAGTTTTTGCCCCCCGATATGGATATTTGGAGGACACAGCCACCGGATCAGGCAACAGCGCATTTGGCTACTATATGATAAAAAACAAGATGTGGAATGGCGGCAGTGTTTCCATTGAGCAGGGTGGTGCAGATATAGAGTTTAATATTGTAAAATTGACCACTCAAAATAATAGGGTTCTTTTTGGTGGCAGTGCTACTACCCGTATTACCGGTAAATATTTATTATAATAAGACATAATGGGACACTTTTCTTTTGTCATTACGCTACCACGATGCATGAGAAGTGAAATAAACTTCATCCTATCCATATTGGGTGCTGCCCATTAGTCTAATAATCGGAATTTGAATGGACACAAGTAAACTTATTAGTATTTATATAATCTGCATGGGGGATTGTGAGAATGAAATATATTTGCACGTTAATTGCAGTAAGAGATATGGAAAAAGCAAAACAGTTTTATCACGATGTTTTAGGGTTAGAGGTTGTTGCTGATTTTGGGGCAAATGTTACTTTGACAGGCGGTATTGCATTGCAGACTGTTGATACTTGGAAAGACTTTATTCATAAACAAGATGAAAAAATCGTTTTCGGGAATAATGCATGTGAGTTGTATTTTGAAGAAGATGACATGGACAGCTTTGCGGCAAAATTAAACAGTATAAAAAGTATCGAATATGTTCATCCGCTCTTTAAACATTCATGGGGCCAGCAAGTAGTTCGTTTCTATGATTTGGATAAGCACATTATTGAAGTCGGCGAAAATATAAAGATGGTTGTTAGGAGATTCATAGACACCGGACTCTCGATTAAGGAAACGGCCACTCGTATGGGTGTACCAGTTGATTATGTGAAATCGTGCTTAGTGTAGAAAATGAGCATACTGCACAATCTGTTTATTGCAT
Organism: Syntrophomonadaceae bacterium; assembly: GCA_028686565.1. GTDB lineage: Bacteria > Bacillota > Syntrophomonadia > Syntrophomonadales > Syntrophomonadaceae > JAQUBU01. The sequence continues at coordinate 4,072 of JAQUBU010000152.1, read as the reverse complement.
CATTAGTGTGATAAATTTCAATAGCAAGACTATTTTCTCTTTATTGCTACAGAAACAGCAACTGCAAGGACAAAAGCTACAGCAACAAAAACACCTGTATTCATAGTCATTATCTCCTTTTAATGGTATTAAAATGTTTTTTAATTGTACGGATATTATACCGAAGACTAACATGGAAATTTAGAAAAAGCAAATATTATATCGCATTTCAACTTTGTCGTCTTTCATGGTTGTTTTAAATAATGTATGGCTTTTTGTTAATTCCCAACCCTTCCTTATATTATGAAGCAAATGGGGAAAACTGTTGTATTCAGTTTGCAGATTTGCATAAACTACTAATTATACGCAAAGTTAAAGGGGAATTGAAATGAGCCGCACAGAAGCACCTGTTGAGTTAAATGGATTTAAGGGAATAGTAACAATTAATGAACCGTTTTTACGCTACCCTGGCAACCCAATATTAACATGCCATGACGTTAATAAAGTATGGGGTAGCGATGGCCGTTTATATACATACACGGTTCATAATGCGGGCATGGCCGAAGTAACAGATGCGAATGGCAAGAATCAAACCATAATGCTTTTTCGTTCTCACATTGCTGATGGTCGTAGTGTAATAGGTAAAGCTGTAAGTGACAATGGCCTAAATAGTTGGATGATAGAACCCAGGGCATTTTTATTACCTGCGACTGAGAATGATATATATGCCGAAGGCGTTGATATTAACTCTGTTATCGAAGCTGAGGCCGGCGGTGTGGAAGACATTCGGGTTAATCCCGTTGGGAGCGGCTTATATGTATTGACCTACAGTGCATACCACGAACAGATTCCTGATCGAGTCAAGGTTATGATTGCGGTAACCAAGGACTTTAAGACTGTTGTTCGCTATGGTCCAATTTCCGAACAGAATATGCGCAATGTTGTTATTTTTCCTGAACCGGATAGAAATAAAAAATGGAGAGCCTTGCTTCGTCCCAATGACAAAGTAAGGGAAGTTACCAGCTCCTGTCACACCGGTGGATCATTTGGAGAAATATGCGCAGGTTTCGCACCAAGTCCTACCGGACCATGGGAAATCGGTAATGTAATCATGAGAAGCGGTCACGGGCCGAGTGCTTTCCAGGCTAAAATCGGGCCAGGTGCCCCGCCTATTATGACTCGATATGGGTGGCTGAATATTTTTCATGGTGTTCGTTCAACCATGGCTGGCAACCCTTATACACTGGGTGTGGCATTTCATGACATTGAAGACCCAGCCAATCCAAGTAAAATTTGTATTAGCGCCAAACCGATATTAATGCCCAGTGCCAGTGATTGTTTAGTCAGAGAGACTGATTATGTCCACCTTCCCAATGTAGTATTCAGCTGCGGTGCATTAATTGGCAAGGACGATACGGTAGCTATATATTATGGCGGCAATGATACAGTTATGAATGTCGGGTTGACAAATATACAAATTTTGAATGAGATGTGCAATGTTTTCCGCCTGAACCCATTGACAGGGAAACATCTATATTCTTTATAAAAGCCGATCTTAAATTTTTGAAGAGACAATGGGGTTATCGGCTCTGCGCTGTTTGCTTGCGGCTACTTTGGCGGAAAAACATCATCATGGGTACCGATGATATACAGTGTGTTTATTAGGTCGTTTTCCTCCGAGGCTACTTCAATGATTATCCGAACCAACATATTGACACTAATCTCATAGAAGTTATCTGTCCCTATTACGTATAAACGCAAAGTAATCGCCTAGTTATGGTGGGCTATTCTTTATAGATGCGAATTATGGGCATGAAGACAATCAGGAACGGAAACGCAGAAACCGCTGGACGTCATCTTTGTGTCTGATGGCTATACCCATTATTTCGGGGGCTGTAATCCTGTTTTACTTTTTCTGATTAGTCCTTCTGAAGAATACCTATAGGTTTGATAGTTTTCAGGGTTAACTTTATTTGCGAGGGGGAAGGGTCATGGATTATAAAGAGGTGGTGGAGCGGCTCGCTCCGTGCGGGTTGGACTGCTCCCGGTGCGCCGATTATGCTGGCGGGGAGGTCCAGACACTAAGCAACCGGTTGAGCAAGCTTTTAAACGGCTACCATCGGGTGGCCAGGGTGAGAGAAGGCATAAATCCGATGTACGCAGGCTATTCCCAATTCGAAGAAATGCTGAAGACTTTTGCCGGGGCCGCCTGCAGCGGGTGCCGGGGAGACAACGTACTCTGCCCCATAGAGTGCACGGCGGGTGAATGCACTCGGGAAAAAGGGCTGGACTTCTGCTTCCAGTGCGAGGAATTCCCCTGCTCCAAAAAGATAGACCCCCAAATTCAAAAACGATGGCTTGACTTCAACAGGCGGATGAAAGAGATCGGTGCAGCGGAGTTCTGCGCAGAGCAAAACCATAAGCCGAGATATTAAGATGCCGATGCGGGCTGGAATTTATTCCAGATGTACATATTAAAACCAAAAAAGTAAGGAATTTGGATTATGGAAGGCTTCCTTGAAAAGTTTAAGGAATTTGCCGTGGTCAGGAGATGCATTATTAACTCGCATGAAGGGCCTGTATCATTACAAATGCGGTTTTTGGAATTCATGTCGTTGCTGCGCAGGAATATTTGATGCAAGCAAGAGAGCGAAAAGGCATTAAATGCATTAGGGAAATATGTGGACATTGAATGTGGATACCAATATCCGTTAAGATTAAAAGGTAAAGGACATTTTACTCAGGTAGACGCATGGCTCGAGGATAATATCACTATTGGTACCAGCACTACTATAGGTGATAAACAATTAAGACAAATATCAGCAAGATAGTTGAAGAAAATCCTGCATTTATGTCATTAAAAGAAGAGGAACAGTATAAAAAGATGCTAAAAAATTTGAAAGAAAAATTTAGGCGGGAAAATGCTTAATACTTGCCCGTCCTGCTGAAATAACTAGATTGGAGTGAAGAGAAATGAATAGCTTTTTGAAGAGGCGTAAATCCTTGTGTCTGCTGGTAATAGCAGCTTTGATATCAGTAACCGGCTGGGGAAATATTGCTTCGGCCTCCTCCAGTGTGACCATGACGGTGAACGGTCAGCCATGCCCTTTAAATGAGGTTCCTGTGTTGCAGAAAGGCACTACCTTGATTTCCAGCCAGGGACTGTCAGCTATTCTGGGTTCTGAGATGGATCTTACCCAGGAGAATGAAGCGATCACGATTAAACGCAACGATCTTGGAATTATCCTGAAGCCGGGCCAAACTGCCGCACAGGTGAACGGTAGACAGGCAGAATTGCTGGCAGCTCCGCGCTTGGAACAAGATATATTACTGCTGCCTTTGCGTTCCGTATGTGAGGCTTTAAATGCTGCTGTTAGTTGGAATGGCACAACCAGAACGATTGATATTACCGTTCCACCCGGCAAACAGGCTGTAACTGCCAGTACACAAAAGCTGGTACAGAATTTGATCAGTGAATACTACCCCGAGATCGTGGCCACTTTCTCTCCAGAAATTGGTGCTGCGCTGCCAGCGGAAAAACTCCAGGAGACATGGGAGCAACTGCAGCAGCAAGTGGGCAGCTTGCAGAGCATAACCGGCGTACGTACTGAAAACAACCGGCAACATGTCATTGTCTATGTTAGCTGTAAATTTGATAAACAATCACTGGATTTGCGGCTATCCTTCAATCCGTTGCAGCAGGTAGATGGAATTTACTTTGTGCCTACCCAGGTAACGTATGATTATAAGGCTCCTGACTATGTAAACCAAGCAAGTTTCACTGAAAAAGAAGTAACCGTAGGCAGTGGTACATGGACTTTGCCAGGTACCCTTAGTGTCCCAGCTGGGGAGGGGCCCTTCCCTGCAGTAGTGCTGGTGCAAGGATCAGGTCCCAGTGACCGGGATGAGACCATCGGCCCGAATAAGCCCTTCCGTGACCTGGCCTGGGGGTTGGCTTCTCATGGCGTTGCCGTTTTGCGATATGAAAAGCGCACGAAAGAATACCCCGAAGAGGTAACTGCTATCCTGAATCAATTCACTGTTAAACAGGAAACCACTGATGACGCTCTGGCCGCGGTTTCCCTGCTGCGTC